>CAIQIL010000279.1 GCA_903871865.1 uncultured Burkholderiales bacterium | reverse complement strand
GCCATGATGCGCGCCGCCGTGCGCAGCTGGTCGGCCAGCGGGTTGCCGCTGGGCTGCGTGCGCTCGGCCGGCACGGTGATGGCCGAGAGCTTGTCCAGCAACACGGCGTTGGTGTCCATGGCGCGGCGCATGATGGCGCTGTGCTCCTTGGCCAGGCGGTGCACCGCGGGCTCCTGGGTGCCCACCAGGGCCTTGAAGGCATCGACGCAATCTTGCGAGCCCAGCATGTTGGCCGGCTGCAAGGCCAGCAGGCGGTCCGGGCCCAGCGGGTTGACCATGAACTGCCCGGCTTGCTGCCCCGCCAGGTACACGGCGTTGCCCGCCAGGTTCACGCAGCTCAGCGATTCGGTGGCCTGCGCGACACGGTTGGACAGCAAGCCCTGGTCACCGATGAGCCCGCCCCAACCGATGGTGCTGCCCTCGGCCGCGTGCGACTGCCACACCGATTGCTGGTCGTTGTGCGAGAACAGCTTGGGCGGCAGCGCCACGCTGCGCGCACGGAACTGCGCCAGCGTGGTGGGCTGCTGCAGCGGGCCGATGTTGAGCAGCACCGCCAGGCGCCGCTCGGTGTTGAACAACTGCTGCAGCTTCGGCAAAGCGGGCGACAGCGCCAGTTGTCCACCGCCCAGGCCATTCACGGCAGGCGCCGAGGCCAGCGGCGACAGCGGCAAGAGCTGCGCACGCGGCGTGGCCAGCGCACCGCGCAGGCGGGCGTACAGCGCGTGGCCAGCCGCGTCCACGGGCACGACGGTGTTCGCGTGGTCGTTGCCGCCTTGCAGGAAAACACAGACCAAGGCCTTGTAGCCATCACCGGTGTTGCTGACGGCTGCTGCGGCGTTGGCCGAGGCCACCATGGCGGCCAGGTTCATGCCCCATGCGGGGAGGGCCGCGCCCAGCGACACGGCGCCACCGCGACGCAGGAAGTCACGCCGGGAAGACGCCGTCACAGGCGCATCGGAACGGGAAGGGGTGTGCGACATGGGCGGGCTCCTTCAGCGCTGCACGAGGTAATCGGGCGAGACCAGCATCAGGTAGAACGCCATCTGGACGCGGCGCACCTGCTGCTCGGCACTGGTGGCCGGCAGGCTGCGCACCGCCCGGGTGATGAGGTCCACGCTGGCCGCGGCCAAGGCGCGCCCGGTGAGCTGCAGGTTCAGCCGGTCCACCAGCCTGGTCGGGTCGGTCGCCAGGGGCAGCCACTCGCTGTAATCCACCACCAGGCCTTGCTGGGGCGAGCCCGCGATGTGCGTCAGCATGAAGTTGGCATAACCGATCACGGTGGATTCGTTCGTGATCTGGAACTCGGGCGCGACAAAGCCATCGGCACTGACGCCGGAGTTCAACGGCACATAGCCCGGCCGGAAGAAGTTGAACACCGAGGGCGAGCGCAGCGGGCTCTGGCCCAGGCGGTCGCTGGCGGACAGGTCACCCACGGACCAGCGGTTGTCGCTGGAGTTCAGCTGCACCAATCGGGCCCACTGCACGAAGCGCAGCATGGGTTCGCGCAATTTGCTGCGCCGCGCCGCCGCGGTGCCGGTCAGGCTGCGCCGCGCCAGCGGGTCCATCAACACGGCGCGGATCACCGCTTTGAGGTCCCCACCGGTGCTGCGGAACACCTGCGTCACCCGCTGCACGTGGACAGGCTCGGGGTTGCTGGACACCAGCCTCTGGATGAGCTGGCGGGCGAAAAAAGGCGCCACATTGGGGTGGGCACAGATGCCGTCGAGCGCGGCCTTCAGGTCTTGCGCGCCGCCCGCCCCGGCAGGCAGCGTCAGGCCCAGGAAGGCCTTGGCGTCGTCGTCATGCCGGTCGGCCACCAGGACCATGGGGCGGCGCGTGTAGTCCGGCAAGGTGCCCAAGGTGTAGCTCGGGGGCGTGGGCCGGTCGAAGTCCCAGCCGGTGAGCGCCCGCGCCAGCTCGGTGACGTCCTGGATGCCGTAGGTCTCGCCGCCCGCGGGCTGGCCGCCGTCGTCCAGCCGCACCAGGCCGATGGTGAAGAGCTGCAGCAATTCGCGCGCGAAGTTTTCGTCGGGGCGGCGCCCGCCCGCATCGGCCTTCTGGCTGCCCCGCAGGCTGAGGTAGGTGCCCATGGCCGGCGACAGCGTGATGGCCTCGATGAGCTCGCGGAAGGTGCCGAAGCAGTGCTGCTCCAGCAGGTCCCAGTACGCCAGGCAGGCCATGTGGCCCCAGGGGATGGGCATGTTGCGCTGCGAGACCACGAAGATCTCCGACAAGGCCAGCACGATGCGTTGGCGCAGCACGTCGTCGGCCGTGATCAGGCGGAACCACAGCGCACTGTCGAGGCCGAAATCGCCACCGATGTGGGCGAAGTTCTGCCCGGTGGCGTCCAGCACCAGCACGCCCTGGTCCAGCGCCAGCTGGTAAGCGGTGCGGCCGTTGAGGGCCAGGGCGGTGTCGGTGCGCGCGGGCTTGGCGAACTGCTCGTCCAGCCAGGCCTTGTAGTTCAGGCCGCCATTGACCAGGCGGGTCACCTCGGCCATGGGCGCCGACAACGCCGCCTGACCGAGGAAGCGGGCTGCATCCTCTTCGGGCAGCAAGGTCGTGGTGCCGGCCAGGACTTGCGGGTCGTCCGTGGGCGCAGGCGCAGGCGCCTTGTCACCCCCGCCACCACCGCACCCAGCCAAGGGGGCAATGGACGTCAACATGGCCACTGCAGGCCAGGCCACATGGCGCGCTCCGGCAGACGACACCACGCTGTCATGCGGCGCGCCGAGGTCACTCCCCTGTGTTTCCCTGTGTTGTGTCATGTTGGCACCGGTCTTTGTGTGTCGGTGCCAATGTAGCGTCAGCCCATGGCTGCGGGCATGACATCCCCCTCAAGCAGAGGTGAGCGTGTGTGACATCGGTGAGCAAGCCGCCAAACCGGTGCCGCCGGTGGCGGGCACCCTGCGCCCGGGCCCTGGCGGTGGCTCATGGGCATCGCCTCTGGCCAAGTGCTTGAGCAGCAAGCCGGCGATGCCATCGTGAACAAAGCCAACGCCCAGCACGGCTGCGAAGCCCAACAGGTCGCCCTCGGCCACGGCCTCCGCCGCCGGCCAGAAGGCCAGGCGCAGGGCGCAACACACCATCACATAGCCGCACCAGGTGATCCAGGACATCGCCAACTCCTTCGCCCGCGCACAACACTTGCGGACTGGGGCAGAGTGTCGGTGCGCGACCTGAAGTGAGCATGAACCCCCATGCGCGCATGGTTAATGAGGCCCGATGAACTGCGGAGGATGCACGAACACCGAACCCGCACCATCCCTGTGCGGTCTCATCCCGCCAGCACGCCCGCCCCGCGCAAGCGCTGCGCTGCCTGCACCATGTTGCCCAGCGCGGCCTCGGTTTCGGGCCAGCCGCGGGTCTTGAGGCCACAGTCGGGGTTGACCCACAGGCGCTCGGCGGGGATCACCTCGGCGGCCCGTTGCAACAGGCGCACCATGGCATCGACCGAGGGCACGCGCGGCGAATGGCTGTCGTAGACGCCGGGCCCGATCTCGTTGGGATAGTCGAAGGCGCCGAAGCCGTCGAGCAGTTCCATGGCAGAGCGCGAGGTCTCGATGGTGATGACGTCGGCGTCGAGCGCGGCGATGGCCGGCAGGATGTCGTTGAACTCCGAGTAGCACATGTGCGTGTGGATCTGGGTGTCGTCGCGCACGCTGCAGGCCGAGACCTTGAAGGCCTGCACCGCCCAGTCCAGGTAGCGCGGCCAGTCCGTGCGGCGCAGCGGCAAGCCTTCGCGGAAGGCCGGTTCGTCGATCTGGACGATGCGGATGCCGGCCTGCTCCAGGTCGCTCACCTCGTCGCGGATGGCCAGCGCGAGCTGCAGTGCGGTGGTGTCGCGCGGCTGGTCGTCGCGCACGAAGGACCACTGCAGCATCGTCACCGGGCCGGTCAGCATGCCCTTCATGTGGCGCGTGGTCAGCGACTGGGCGTAGCGCGTGGTCTCCACCGTCATCGCCTCGGGGCGGAAGACATCGCCGTACAGCACCGGCGGCTTCACGCAGCGCGAGCCATAGCTTTGCACCCAGCCGTTGTCGGTGAAGGCATAGCCCCAGAGCTGCTCGCCGAAGTACTCGACCATGTCGTTGCGCTCGGCCTCGCCGTGCACCAGCACGTCCAGGCCGAGCTCTTCCTGCTTGCGCACCACGGCCTCGATCTCGGCGCGCATGCGCTGCAGGTAGTCGGTGGCGCTGAGCTCACCACGGCGCCAGGCGGCACGGGTCTGGCGGATCTCGGCCGTCTGCGGGAAGGAGCCGATGGTCGTGGTGGGCAGCGGCGGCAGTTGCAGGGCCTCGCGCTGCGCGGCCTGGCGCTGCACGAAGGGGCTGTGGCGCTGGGCCATGTCGGCGGTGATGCGCTGCAGGCGCTTTTGCACCACGGGGTTGGTCACGCGGCCCGAGGCGCGGCGTGCGGCCAGGGCCTGGGCATTGGCTTGCAGGGCCTCGGCCACGCTGTCCACACCGTCGTTCAAGCCTTGGGCCAGCACCTTCAACTCACCGAGTTTTTCGGTGGCGAAGGCCAACCAGCTGCGCACCTCGGCATCGAGCTTGACCTCGTGGGCCAACGTCACCGGCACGTGCAACAGCGAGCACGAGGGCGCGACCCACAGGCGCTCGCCCAAGCGCGCTTGCACAGGCTGCAGCCACGCCAGGATGCGGCCCAGGTCGCTGCGCCAGATGTTGCGCCCATCGACCACGCCCACCGACAACACGGCCTGTGGCGGCAGTGCGGCCAGCCACGCGTCGAGCTGCTGCGGCGCCCGCACCAGGTCGATGTGGAAGCCCTGCACCGGCAGCTGTGCGGCCAGCACGGCGTGGTCGGCCGCGGTGTCGAAATAGGTGGCCAGCAGCAGCTTGAGGCCCGGTGTGGCCAGCTCGTCGTACGCGGGCTGGAAGGCGGCCAGCCAGTCGGCGGGCAGGTCCAGGCAGAGCACGGGTTCATCGACCTGCACCCACTGCACACCGCGCTGCTGGAAGCCCGCGAGGAGGCGGCGGTAGGCCTGCACCAGGCGGGGCAGCAGGCTGAGGCGGTCAAAACCCGCGCTGGCGGCGGACTGGGCGCCATGCACCTTGGACAGCCACAGGAAACTGATCGGCCCCAGGATGACGGGCTTCGGCGTCAGGCCCTGCGCCAACGCCTCATCGACCTCGTCGAACAACCAGTCCACGCCGCCCTCAAAGGCGGTGTCTGCGCTCAACTCGGGCACGAGGTAGTGGTAGTTGGTGTCGAACCACTTGGTCATCTCCATGGCCGGCTGGTCGGCGCGACCGCGGGCCAGTTCGAAGTACTGCGACAGCGTCAGGCGCTTGGCGTCGAAGCCGAAGCGCGCGGGCAAGGCGCCCAGCGTGGCCGCGAGCGTGAGCGTGGTGTCGTACCAGGCGAAGTCGCCCACGGCCACCTGGGCCAGGCCCGCCTCACGCTGCAAGGCCCAGTGGCGCTGGCGCAGGGTGCGGCCGGTGTCGCGCAGTTGCGCCTCGGTGCTGTCGCCGCGCCAAAAGCTTTCCAGAGCGAACTTCAGCTCGCGGTGCGCGCCCATGCGCGGAAATCCCAGGGTGTGTGCGTGTGTCATGTGCTGCCTTCTGCGCCTTGTTCGGCGTGTGTCCAGGCCCCACGTCAGGCGGGGCGATGGCAGGCAGTGTGGCCAGCGGTGCCACATGAATCAAGCGAGATGTTTTCACATCGGCTTGAATTCAATTCATGTCGATGAAGGGGGCGGTGCGGCGGGAGTGGCGGGCGCAGTGGGAGAGGTTGGGCCGTCGCGGTCGATGCGGCCATCCACCAGCTCGATGATGCGGTCGCAGCGCGCGGCCAGGCGCTGATCGTGCGTGACCACGAGGAAGGACGTGCCCACCTCGTCGTGGATGCGGCGCATCAGG
>CAIQIL010000278.1 GCA_903871865.1 uncultured Burkholderiales bacterium | reverse complement strand
GGCAAGGAACAGGAAAACCCCATGTCCGTCGTCATCGGAGATTTCGAAGTGGTGCCAGACGCACCCGCCCCGCCACAGCCCGCCACGGCCGGCCAGGCGCCCGCGCCGGCACAGCTGGACGCCATCGCCCTGCAACAGGCGCTCGAAGCCCTGCAAGCGCAAGCCCTGCGCACCTGGAGCCACTGAACCATGGACGCCAACCGCAGCGCCATCACCTCGGCCCGGCCCAAGCTGGAGGTCGATGGCCAGGCGCGCCCGGAGCTCGACAGCGGCCTGCTGCGCCTGTTGGTGAGCGACACCGCCGATGGCCTGGCCACCTGCGAGGCCGAGTTCGGCAACTGGGGCGCCAACGCGCAGGGCCAGCTCGGCTTCCTGTGGTTCCAGCGCGATGTGCTGGAGTTCGGCAAGCGCTTCGTGGTCAAGCTGGGTGACGACACCCTGTTCGAGGGCAAGGTCACGGCCATCGAGGCGCGCTTCCCGGCCCTCACGCCACCGACGCTGGTGGTGCGCGTGGACGACCCGCTGCAGGACCTGCGCATGACCCGCCGCACCCGCAGCTTCGAGCGCGTGAGCGACACCGACGTGCTCAACCAGATCGCCAACGACCACGGCCTGCAGACCGATGTCAACCTGTCCGGCCCGACCTGGCCCTTGCTGGTGCAGGCCAACGAAAGCGACCTGGCCTTCCTGCGCCGCCGCATGCTGGTGGCCGATGCCGACTTGGTCGTCGCCGACGGCAAGCTCACCGCCCACCCTCGCCCCAGCCGCCCGCGCCCGGCGATGACGCTGGTGCACGGCGGCACGCTGCGGCGCTTCCACGTCGCAGCCGACCTGGCCCACCAGCGCACCTCCTTGCACTGCACGGGCTGGGACGTGGCCAACAAGCAAGCGGTGTCGGAAGAAGCCACGGCCAGCAGCCTGGGCAACGAGGCCAGCGCGGGCGACAGCGGCCCGCAAATCCTGCAACAGGCCTTCGGCGCGCGACATGACACCGTCTCGCACCGCGTGCCGCCCGATGCGGCGAGCGCGCGCACCGAGGCCGAATCCCACCTGCGCGCACTCGCCCGCCGCTTCGTGCGCGGCCATGGCGAGACCGACACCGACGTGCGCCTGCGCGCCGGCGCCAGCGTGCAACTCGACGGTCTGGGGCCTTTGTTCAGCGGCGCCTATGGCCTCAGCGAGGTGCTGCACCGCTTCGACGAGACCCATGGCCTGCGCACCGAATTCACAGCCGAACGCGCCTGGCTGGGGAGGCCCTGATGCTCGCAACACTTGCACCCACCGGGCACGACGCCCTCGACGCCCTGCTCCACGCCCGCGCACCCGTGGGCTGGGGCGGCCTCTTCCATGGCGTCCACCCCGCCACCGTCACCGACCTGCGCGACCCCGACAACCAAGGCCGCGTGAAGGTGCGCCTGCCCTGGTTGCCCGACAGCGCGGGTGCCGCCTGCGAACTGTGGGCGCGCCTGAGCACGCTGATGGGCGGCAACAACCGCGGCTCCTGGTTCATCCCCGATGTCGATGACGAGGTGCTGCTGGCCTTCGAGGGCGGCGACCTGCGCCGGCCCTTCGTCATCGGCGCGTTGTGGAACGGCCGCGATGCCCCGCCGCAGCAGATGGACGGCAGCGCGCAGAACAACCTCAAGGTGCTGCGTTCGCGCAATGGCGTGAAACTGACCATGGACGACAGCAACGGCCAGGAGCAGTTC
>CAIQIL010000277.1 GCA_903871865.1 uncultured Burkholderiales bacterium | reverse complement strand
GCCGAGCAACTGCACCGCATCAGCCAGGGCGAGCCGCCGCTGTCGCCGTCCATCGCGCGCCGTGTGATCCAGTACTTCACGGCACAGTCGCGCATGCAGCCGGTGCAGCAGCCCGACACCGTCACGCCGCACGTGCAGCTCACCGACCGCGAAAACGAGGTGCTGTTGCGCGTCGCCAAGGGCTTCACGCTGCCCGAGATCGGTGTGCAGCTCAACCTGTCGCGCCACACGATCGCCGACTACGTCAAGCAGATCTACCGCAAGCTCAACGTGTCTTCGCGCGCCGAAGCCGCACTGGAAGCGCAACGACTGGGCTTGTTCCGCCGATGATTTCACGATTGGTCGGCGAACTCGCCGGCAAGGCCCCGCCCTTCGTGCTGGTGGACGTGCACGGCGTGGGCTACGAGGTGCAGGTGCCCATGAGCACCTTCTACAACCTGCCCGAACTGGGCGCCAAGGTGACGCTGCTGACGCAGTTCATCGTCCGCGAGGACGCCCAGCTGCTGTTCGGCTTCCTGACGGCGGGTGAGCGGGAGTCTTTCCGCGAGCTGGTCAAGATCACCGGCGTGGGCCCGCGCATCGCGCTGGCGCTGCTGTCCGGCCTGAACACCGAGGAGCTGGCCCAGGCCGTCTCGGCGCAAGACGCCTCGCGCCTGGTCAAGGTGCCGGGCATCGGCAAGAAGACGGCCGAGCGCCTGCTGCTGGAGCTCAAGGGCAAACTGGCGCCCGCGCTGGCCACGCCCGGCTGGGCCGCCACGAGCGATGCGCAGGGCGACATCCTGCAGGCCCTGATCGCGCTGGGTTACTCCGACAAGGAGGCGCAGGCTGCGCTCAAGCAGCTGCCGCCCGATGCCTCGGTGAGCGATGGCATCAAGCAGGCGCTGAAGTCGCTGGCGCGCTGAGCGGGGTCAGCCTGGGGCCTGCCGGAGCCTGCAGGGGGCGGCCCGTTTCGGGGCATGATCTGCACCATGCGAGTGCTTGAGCGAATCCTGCCCCCCTTTGGCCGACCCGTGGCGGCGGTGCTGGTGCCGATGTGGGTGCCGACGTGGGTGCCGATGCTGGTGATGGTGGCCACCCTGGCCGGCCCCACCGCCACCGCCACCTCTGCCATCGCAGCCCCCGCCCGCACACCGGGCGCGGTGATCTCGGCCCCGCCGAAGGCGATCGAACCGCTGACGCCGATGTCGCTGTGCGATCAGCTCTCGCACCGCCTGCCCAATGTCTCGCGCACCGTGTGCGCCCGCGCCCAGCTGGCCCCGGGCGCGGCCGTGTCGGTGCAGGGACGGCCTTTGCTGCAGCGCGATGTCTCGGCCGTGTCGTCGCGGCTGCGCGTGCTGGTGCTGGGTGGCATCCATGGCGACGAGCTCTCGTCCACCGCGCTGGTGCTGCACTGGATCGGCGCGGCCATGGAGACCCCGTCCAACATCCACTGGCGCTTCGTGCCCCTGATGAACCCCGACGGCATGTTGCTGGACAAGCCCACGCGCACCAACGCCCGCGGGGTGGACCTCAACCGCAACTTCCCCACGCCAGGCTGGGACAAGGAGGCGCCCACCTACTGGAGCAAGCGCACCCGCAGTGACCCGCGCCGCTACCCGGGCCCCAAGCCCCTGTCGGAGCCCGAATCCCGCTGGTTGCACGACGAGATGGAGCGTTGGAAGCCCGACCTGATCGTCTCGGTGCACGCGCCCTACGGCGTGCTCGATTTCGACGGCCCCACCGTGGCGCCGCAGCGCCTGGGGCGCCTCTACCTGGACCAAGTCGGCATCTTCCCCGGCAGCCTGGGCAACTACGGCGGCGTGCACAAGAAGGTGCCGGTCGTCACGATCGAGTTGCCCAGCGCGCTGCGCACGCCGCAGGAGGCCGAGATCCGCCAGATGTGGCTGGACCTGCTGCGCTGGACGGCCGAACGCCTGGGCGCGGGCTGAGCATTGACCCAGCTGGGTGTAGGTGCTTTCCAGGGATACCCCTGCCCGTACAGGCCGTGACATTGTTCCGCCATGGACCCCTGATCCCCTTGGAATCAGGGGGGCGGGGTTCGCCACAAAATGACCCGTCCCGCGCATACTTCGCACGAATTTACAAACGGTTGCTGATCAAAAACCCTCGCACAGAGGGACATCACGGAGGAAAAATTCCATGTTTTCGACGTCCGGCGCACGCCGCACTGCCCGTTGCTCCCTGATCGCGGCCCTGGTCGCCAGCGCCTGCGCGGCCCAAGCACAAGGCACCCAAGGCTCGGCCGATGCCGCCGCCACCGAAGCGCAATACCGCCTGGGCCTCTACCAGCGCGAAACCGGTGAGCCCTACAGCGCCATCG
>CAIQIL010000276.1 GCA_903871865.1 uncultured Burkholderiales bacterium | reverse complement strand
TTGTTCTCGCCCACGTAGCTGGAGATCATCTTCTGGATCTGGCGCGTGTTGAGCAGCTTGCCCAGGCCGAAACCATCGACACCGGCGTTGTTGGAGATCACCGTGAGGTCCTGGACCCCGCTGGCCTGCAGCGCATCGATCAGCGCCTCAGGGATCCCACACAGGCCGAAGCCGCCCACGGCGAGCAATTGCCCGTCCTTCACAATCCCTGCCAACGCGCTGGCGGCGTCGGGATAGACCTTGTTCATCCAATCACTCCTTGGCTCAGGGGAATCTCGGTGGAAGCCTCACGCGTGTTGCAGTGCAGCGTGGCACAGCGTACACCCAGGCCCTGTGGAAAATCCAGATGCCCAGGGACCTCAGGGCGAAAAAAAGCGCGCCTGTGACGACAGACGCGCGCTGTGTTGCAAGGCCGCCAAACCGGCAGCCTCGCGCGGTCACCGATGGCTCACTTGCCCGGCAAGGCCGGCGGCACGTCTCCGCCGGGCAGCGCCGGCGTGGGCGCCTTGAGTGCGCGGAAAGCCTCGGGCAAAGGCGTGGGCCGGCCGGTGTCCTGGTTGACCCAGACCAGGGTGGCGCCGCCCGCGGCGTAGGGCGCGCCGGGTTCGTCGCTGCGCTCGACCGTCACGAAGGTGTCGATGCTGGTGCGGCCAGGGTCGGCCACGTACAGCTTGATCGTCACCATGCCCGGAAACACCACCGGGCGGTAGAAGTTGAAGAAAGCGTTGGCGATGACCGGGCCTTCGCCCTCCCCACCCACCGAGCCGCTGATCGCCTGGATCCAGCTGACACGCGCCTGCTCCATGTAGCGGAAATAGACGGTGTTGTTGATGTGGCCCAGGGCGTCCATGTCGCCCCACAAGATGGGCAACTCCAGCTGGTGGACCAGGATTTTGTGCTCAGGGATCTCGAGGCGCATGGGCGTGACAAACGATGGAAGCGCAAGGCGCGCGATGCCACACAGGTGCGGGCTCACCCCGCCATTTCAAGGCGGGACCCGCGCACAGCCACCGTCAGGCCGCAGCCATGCCATCGTCGGCCGAAATGACGGCGCCATTGATGAAGTCGCTCTGCGCCGAGCACAGCATCACCACCAGGGCGTCCAGGTCCTTGGGGCTACCCACGCGCTTGCGCGGCAACATGTTCACCAGTTTCTGGCCCGATTCGGTGGACCAGTGGTGGTGGTTGATTTCCGTGTCGATGTAACCCGGGCACACCGCGTTGGTGGTGATGCCGAAGCGCCCCCACTCGGCGGCCATCACCTTGGTCATGTGGATGACGGCGGCCTTGCTCATGCAGTACACGCCAATTTGCGGCAACGTGCGCAGGCCCGCGGCCGAGGCGATGTTGACGATGCGGCCACCCGTGTACGTGCCAGGTGCCGAACCCTTGGCGCGCGCCAGCATGCGTTTGGCCACTTCCTGGGCGACGAAAAACGAACCGCGCGTGTTGGTGTCGAAGACGAAGTCGTAGCTGTCCTCGGTGACATCGATCAGGCGCTCGGTGGTGCTCACGCCCGAGTTGTTGATCAGGATGTCGATGGGGCCGACTTCGGTCTCGGCATGGGCCACGGCCGAGCGGATGCTGGCCAGGTCCGTCACGTCCAGGCCCACCACGTGGGCGTCACCGCCTTCGGCCTCGATCTCGGAGCGCAAGGTCTTGAGCAACTCGACGCGGCGACCGGCCAGCACGACGGCCGCGCCAGCCTGCGCCAACGTCAGCGCGAACTGCTTGCCCAGGCCGCTGGAAGCGCCGGTGATCAGGGCCACGCGGCCGGAAAGGTCCAGGGTGTAACTCATGCGGAATGCTCCTCAAACAGG
>CAIQIL010000275.1 GCA_903871865.1 uncultured Burkholderiales bacterium | reverse complement strand
TCCAACACCTCGACGCTGGACGTGGACAAGATCGCCGAAGTCACGAAGCGCCCCGGCGATGTCATCGGCCTGCACTTCTTCAGCCCGGCCAACGTGATGCGCCTGCTGGAAGTGGTGCGCTCCAAGCACACCGCCAAGGACGTGATGGCCACCGTGATGGCCGTGGCCAAGAAGATCAAGAAGGTCGCCGTGGTCTCGGGCGTGTGCGATGGCTTCATCGGCAACCGCATGTTCGAGCAGTACGTGCGCCAGGGCTTCTTCCTGGTCGAAGAGGGCGCCACCGTGCAGCAGGTGGACAAGGCCGCCGAGGCTTTCGGCTGGGCCATGGGCCCCTTCCGCGTGGGCGACCTGGCCGGCAACGACATCGGCTTTGCCATCCGCAAGCGCCGCAAGGTCGAGCAACCCGACGTCATCTACAGCCCCGTGGGCGATGCCATCTGCGAACTCGGCCGCTTCGGCCAGAAGGTCGGCAAGGGCTGGTACGACTACGAGGTGGGCAAGCGCGAGCCCGTGCCCTCGGCCGAGGTGCAGGCCTGCATCGACAAGGTGCGCGCCGACAAGGGTGTGACGCCGCGCGCCATCTCCGACGACGAGATCGTGCAGCGCCTGGTGCTGGCCATGGTCAACGAAGGCGCCAAGATCCTGGAAGAGGGCATCGCCTCCAAGGCCTCCGACATCGACATGGTCTACCTGACCGGCTACGGCTTCCCCGTGTACCGCGGCGGCCCCATGCTCTACGCCGACATGCTGGGCCTGCCCAAGGTGGTCGAGCTGATGAAGGGCTTCGCGGCCAACCCCAATGGCGACCCCGCCTTCTGGACACCCGCGCCGCTGCTGGCCCAGCTGGCCTCGCAAGGCAAGGGCTTCACCGGCTGAGTCCGGGCTGATCTGAGAAAGACACCATGACCCACCGCGCCACCGTTGATTTCCTGCTCTACGACTGGCTGCAGGCCGAAAGCCTGTGCCAGCGCGAGCGCCACGCCGAGCACAACCGCGAGACCTTCACCGCCGTGCTCGATCTCAGCGAGAAGATCGCGCAAGAGCAGTTCGCGCCGCTCAACCGCCTGACCGACACGCACGAGCCCGAGTTCGACGGCGTCACCGTGACCCTGCCCAAAGAGACGGCCGTGGCCATGGCCGCCTTCAACGAGTCGGGCCTGATGGCCGCGAGCAAGGACGCCGAAGTGGGTGGCATGCAGCTGCCCACGGTGGTGGAAATCGCCTCGATGAGCTTCTTCTACAAAGCCAGTGTCTCGCTGGCCGCGTACCCCATGCTCACGCGCGGCAACGCCAACACCATCCTGGCGCACGGCACGCCGAAGCAGGTCGAGGTGTTCGCCAAGGGTGGCTTCGAAGGCCGGACGTTTGGCACCATGTGCTTGAGCGAGCCGCAGGCTGGCTCCAGCCTGTCGGACATCGCCACGCGCGCTGTGCCCGATGTGGCCGGTGACGGCACGGGCATCGGCTGGCAGGCCGACAGCCTGGGGCCGCGTTACCGCCTCAAGGGCAACAAGATGTGGATCTCGGGCGGCGAGCACGAAATGGGCGAGAACATCGTCCACCTCGTGCTGGCCAAGATCCCCGGGCCCGATGGCAAGCCGGTGGCGGGCGTCAAGGGCATCTCGCTGTTCATCGTGCCGCGCAAGCTGGTGCAGCAGGACGGCACGATCACGGCGCAGCGCAACGACGTGGCCCTGGCCGGCCTCAACCACAAGTGCGGCTACCGCGGCACCGTCAACACCTTGCTGAACTTCGGTGAGGGCCAATTCCCCGTCAACGGCGAAGCCGGTGCGGTGGGCTACCTGATCGGCAAGGAGGGCGAGGGCTTGAAGTGCATGTTCACGCTGATGAACGAGGCCCGCACCAGCGTGGGCCTGGGCGCGACCATGCTGGGCTATGCCGGCTACGAGTACTCGCTGGACTACGCCAAGCAGCGCCCGCAAGGCCGGCGCATGGGCAGCGGTGGCAAGGACCACAGCGCGCCGCAGATCCCCATCATCGAGCACACCGATGTGAAGCGCATGCTGATGATGCAGAAGGCGATCGCCGAAGGCGGCCTGGCCTTGGGCCTGCTGTGCGCGAACCTGCTGGACGACGAGCAGACCGGCACCGGCGAAGAGGCCGAGAAGGCCGGCCTGCTGCTGGAGCTGCTGACCCCCGTGGCCAAGAGCTGGCCTTCGGAGTGGGCGCAGGAGGCCAACTCCCTGGCCATCCAGATCCTCGGCGGCTATGGCTACACGCGTGACTACCCTGTCGAGCAGTACTGGCGCGACAACCGCCTCAACATGATCCACGAGGGCACCCACGGCATCCAGGGCCTGGACCTGCTGGGCCGCAAGGTGGTGATGAACGGCGGCAAGGCCTTGA
>CAIQIL010000274.1 GCA_903871865.1 uncultured Burkholderiales bacterium | reverse complement strand
CCGGCCCGCAAGCACGGGGCCGCATGAGCCCGCCTGCGCCAGGTTCAGGCCTGGGGCGCCGCCAGCGACTCGCGCAAAAACGCCAGGAAGGCCGCCGCCACCGGCGTGGGCTGACGCTCGCGGCGGCGCACCAGGTACCAGCGCGAAGGGATGGGGAAGCCCTTGACCGGCAGGACGGCCAGACCCTCATGCGCGGGGTCGCGGTCCAAGGCATGGCGTGACAGCACGGCCAGGCCATAGCCCCCGGCCACGGCCTGCTTGATGGCCTCGTTGCTGCCCAAGGACATCTGCACGCGCGGGCTGAAGCCCCATTGCGCGAACTGCCGCTCGCAGCTGATGCGCGTGCCCGAGCCCGGCTCGCGCAGGATGAAGCGCTCGCCGGCCACCGCGTCCAGCGTCAGGCGCTTGCGCGTGGCCAACGGGTGCTCGGCCGCGGCCACCAGCACCAGCGGGTTGTCGAGCAAGGGCTCGGCCTCCACGGCCACGTGCTCGGGCGGCGTGGTCATGATGACGAGGTCGTCGAGCGACTGCTCCAGGCGCCGCACGATGCTGTCGCGGTTGGCCACCTCCAGGTGCACGTCGATGTCGGGGTAGCGCTGCGAGAAGGGCCCCAGCAGCCGAGGGATGAAGGACTTGGCCGTGCTGACCACGGCCACATCGAGCCGCCCGCGCTTGAGGCCTTGCAAGTCGGCCATCTCCATCTCGAAGGTGGCCCAGCGGTGGAGGATGTCTTCGCAGGCATGCGCCAAGCGCTGGCCGGCATCGGTGAGGCGCACGCCACGCGGCAGCGCTTCGTACAGCGGCACACCCGCGGCCTCGGACAACTGCCGCAGCTGCATCGACACGGTGGGCTGGGTGACGTGCTCGGCTTCGGCCGCGCCGGTGACCGAGCCGGTGTGGGCCAGCGCCCGGAAAAGGCGCAACTGCCGCCAGGTGACGTGCATAGGTTTATCTCTACGGATCAGATCGCAACATTTGATTTTTCATGATGCCACCAAATCCCTAGCATCCGCACCATGAATGCTCTGAACAACCTCCTGGACCCCGCCATCCTCTTCTTCGTGTTCGGCATCACCGCCGGGCTGTTGCGCTCCAACCTGGAGGTGCCGCCGCAGATCGCGCGCTTCCTGTCGCTCTACCTGCTGATGTCGGTGGGGCTCAAAGGCGGCTTCTCGCTGGCCCATGCCGGCTTCGGGCCGCAGGTGGTGGCCAGCCTGGGCGCGGCCATGGCGCTGTCGCTGCTGGTGCCCGCCCTGGGCTACCTGCTGCTGCGCCGCCTGCTCTCGCGCTTTGACGCAGCGGCCGTGGCGGCCACCTACGGCTCGGTCAGCGCGACCACCTTCATCACGGCGACGCAGTACCTGCAAACGCAGGGCATCGACTTCGGCGGGCACATGGCCGTGGCGCTGGTGCTGATGGAGTCGCCGGCCATCCTGATGGCCATGGCACTGGCCAGCTGGGCGCGCCGACAGGAAGCGCTGGGGGCTGCCGCACACGGTCAGGCGACCGCCGCCGGCCCCTCGATCGGCCACGTGGTGCGCGAGGCTTTCACCGACGGCGCGAACCTGCTGCTGCTGGGCAGCCTGGCCATCGGCTTCGTCACCGGCGACCAGGGCAAGGCCATGATGGAGCCCTTCTCCGGGGCGCTGTTCAAGGGCATGCTCGCCCTCTTCCTGCTGGACCTGGGCCTGCTGGTGGCGCGCCAGTTGCCGGCCTTGCGCACGGTGCACCCCGCGCTGCTGCTGTACGGCGTGTGCGGCCCGCTGGTGCACGGCCTGATCGCCATGGGGCTGGCGGCCGCGCTGCACCTGAGCGCGGGCGATGCCATCCTGCTGGTGGTGCTGGCCGCGAGCTCGTCTTACATCGTCGTGCCTGCGGTGCTGCGCCATGCCATCCCCGAGGCGAAGCCGGGCCTCTACCTGGGGCTGTCGCTGGCGGTGACCTTCGTCTTCAACATCCTGATCGGCATCCCGCTGTACGCCGGGGTCGTGCAGCGGGTGTGGGGCTGAGGCCCCAGGCCGCTGGAACTCAGGCCAAAGCCTGCAGGCGCATCACCTTCTGGAAGGCGTCCACGGCCTTGCCCTTGCGGGCGCGCTTGCCGATGTGGGCGGTGTAGGCCGAGTTGCGCACGTCTTCTTCCTTCGGCTTGGCGCCGCGCGTGGTGCCAATGACGCGCACACCGTTGTGCACGCTGGCCACCGAGGCCAGCGGTGCCGTCTTGGCATCGACCTCCATCAGCGTCAGGCCGCGGCCGCCATTGGGCTGCAGCTTGAGCTCGTCGAGGCCGAACACCAGCATGCGGCCATCGGCGCACAGGCAGGCCACTTGCGTGTGCGCCGCTTGCACCACCACGGGTGGCAGCACCACATCGCCCTCGTCCAGCGACAGGAAGGACTTGCCGCCCTTCTGGCGCGTGGTCAGGTCGCCGAGCTTGGCCAGCAGGCCGAAGCCGCCCGAGTTGGCCAGCAGGATGGTCTGCTCCAGGTGGCCGGCCAGGTAGTGCGCCGGCTGCGTGCCCGACTCCAGCTCGATCAGGGTGGTGATCGGCTGGCCGTCGCCCCGCGCCCCCGGCAGGGCGCTGACCGCCACGCTGTAAACGCGGCCGTTGCTGCCCAGCACGATGAGCGGGTCCACGGTGCGGCACTCGAAAGTGCCATAGAGGCCGTCGCCGGCCTTGAAGGCGAAGCCCGCCGGGTCGTGGCCATGGCCGGTGCGGGCGCGCACCCAGCCTTTCTCAGAGATGACGACCGTGACCGGCTCGTCGATGACCTTGACCTCGGCCACGGCGCGCTTCTCGGCCTGGATGAGGGTGCGGCGCTCGTCGCCGAACTGCTTGGCATCGGCCTCGATCTCTTTGACCACGGTGCGGCGCAGCACGCCGGGGTTGCCCAGGATCTCTTCGAGCTTGGCCTGCTCGCCACGCAGCTCGGCCAGTTCCTGCTCGATCTTGATGGCTTCCAGCCGGGCCAGTTGGCGCAGGCGGATGTCGAGGATGTCGTCGGCCTGTCGCTCCGAGAGCTTGAAGCGCTCGATCAGCGCGGCCTTGGGCTCGTCGCTCTCGCGGATGATGCGGATGACCTCGTCGATGTTGAGCAGCACCAGCTGCCGGCCTTCGAGGATGTGGATGCGGTCGAGCACCTTGGCCAGGCGGTGCTGGGTGCGGCGGGTGACGGTCTCCATGCGGAAGCCGATCCACTCGCCCAGGATCTGGCGCACGCCCTTGAGCATGGGCTTGCCGTCGGCGCCCACCATGGTCAGGTTGACCGACACCGAGGTTTCGAGGCTGGTGTGGGCCAGCAGCGTGGTGATGAGCTCCTGCTGCGCGACGGTGCGCGTCTTGGGCTCGAAGACCAGGCGCACGGCAGCGTCCTTGCTGGACTCGTCGCGCACGGTGTCCAGCACCGACAGCAGCACGGCCTTGAGCTGGGTTTGCTCGGCCGTCAGGGCCTTTTTGCCGGCCTTGATTTTCGGGTTGCTGAGCTCTTCGATCTCTTCCAGCACCTTCTGGGCGCTGGTGCCGTGCGGCAGTTCGGTGACGACCAACTGCCACTGGCCGCGGGCCATGTCCTCGATCACCCAGCGGGCGCGCACCTTGAGGCTGCCGCGGCCGGTGCGGTAGGCCTCGCGGATGTCGTTGGGCGCGGAAATCAGCTGGCCGCCGCCGGGGAAGTCCGGCCCGGGCAGCAGCTCGAAGAGCTCGTCGTCGGAGAGCTTGTCGTTCTTGATCAGGGCGACCGTGGCCGCGGCCACTTCGCGCAGGTTGTGGCTGGGGAT
>CAIQIL010000273.1 GCA_903871865.1 uncultured Burkholderiales bacterium | reverse complement strand
GTGATGCCACGCTCGCGTTCGATGGCGTTGTTGTCCATCACGGTGTCGACGACCTTTTCGTGGTCGGCGAAGGTGCCGGATTGGCGCAGAAGCTGGTCCACCATGGTTGTTTTGCCATGGTCAACGTGGGCGATGATCGCGATGTTGCGGATAGGGGTGGTCATGGGAATCTCACTCGTCAGAAATCAAATCGGGTGGTCAGGCGGGGTGGCCTGATCCAGCATGCCCTGCACTTCCAGGGGGCTGAGCAGGCGGGTGGGGATGAGTTCGCCGCCCTGGATGTGGGCACTGCCCAGCAGCACGTGGCGGTCGGCAGAGGCAGGGGCAGGACCGTAGACGCGCACCTGCGGCGCATCGGCCAGGGTCACGCGGCGGCGCAGGCCGGTCAGGAAACGCGCGGCTTCGTCGGCTGGCAGCCGCACTTCGGGCCAGTCGGAGAGCAGCACGTCGGCGGGCAGAAGATGGGCGTCGCGCTCGGCTTCGGTCATGGCCTGGAGCGCCTCCAGCGTCACGCTGCCCTGCAGGCTCACGCCACCACTGCCGGTGCGGCGCAGACCAATGAGGTGGGCGCCACAGCCGAGCTGCTCGCCGATGTCCTGGGCCAGGGTGCGGATGTAAGTGCCTTTGCTGCAACGCACGTCGATCTCCAGCACATCACCTTGCACGCGCAGGATGTCAATGCCGTGAATCGTGACGCGGCGCGGGGCCCGTTCAATCTCGATGCCCTCGCGGGCGTACTCGTAGAGCGCTCGGCCCTGGTGCTTGAGCGCGGAATGCATGGGCGGGACCTGGTCGATCTCGCCGGTGAAGGCGTCGCAGGCCGCGCGCAGGCGTTCGGGCGCGCGCATCTCGGGCGTGAGCTCGCGGGTGCGCAGCACCTCGCCTTCGGCATCGCCCGTGGCGGTGGTCTGGCCCAGCAGCACGGTCGCGGTGTAGCGCTTGTCGGCGTCAAGCGACACCTGGGAGAACTTGGTGGCCGCGCCAAAGCACAAAGGCAGCAGGCCGGTGGCCAGCGGGTCCAGCGTGCCGGTGTGGCCGGCCTTCTCGGCGCGCAGCAGCCACTTGACCTTCTGCAGCGCGTCGTTGCTGGAGAGGCCCAGCGGCTTGTCCAGCAGGATCACGCCATGCAGGTGCCGACGCGGCAACTTCGGCTTCCTCGGCGCACGGGGGCTGCGCGCTTCGTTGCGCCCCTCATTGCGCACATCACCTGGGCCCGCACGTGACAGCACCGGCGCAGCGACCACGTCGCGCGCCTCGGCATCGTCCATGTGCTGAACCGACAGATCGCTCACGGCTTTGTGGCCTCCGGACCCGGCTCGTCGGCGTCCTTGGCCTTGTCGGCCACGGCGCGGTTGATCAAGGCACTGAGCTCGGCCGCACGCTCGGTGGTGCGGTCGAAGTGGAAATGCAGCGTCGGCACGGTGTGGATTTGCAGGCGCTTGAACAGGCTGTTGCGCAGGAAGCCCGCGGCTTCGTTCAGTCCGGCCTCGCTCTCGGCGGGGTCACCGATGAGCAGCGAGAAGAACACCTTGGCATGGGCGTAGTCGGGCGTCACTTCCACGTTCTGGATGGTGACCATGCCAATGCGCGGGTCCTTCAGGTCGCGGATGAGCTCGGCCACATCGCGCTGGATCTGGTCGGACACGCGGTTGCTGCGGTTGGGGGTGGAACGTTTGTGGCGCATGGTGCGGTGTCGTGTCGGTGGGCGGCCCCTCAAGCGCAAACCCCGCCTGGGCTTCAGGCGGGGATGCAGGCAGGGCAGGCTTCAGCCAGGCCCTGCTTGGGGGTGGCATCTGCAAATTACAGCGTGCGGGCCACTTCCTTGATTTCGAAGAACTCGAGGACGTCGCCTTCCTTGATGTCGTTGTAGCCCTTGATGCTGAGGCCGCACTCGAAGCCTTCCTTGACTTCCTTGACGTCGTCCTTGAAGCGCTTGAGGCCTTCGAGTTCGCCGGTGTAGATGACCACGTTCTCGCGCAGCAGGCGCAGCTTGGCGGTGCGACGCACCACGCCGTCGGTGACCATGCAACCCGCGATGGTGCCGATCTTCGAGGCCACGAAGACCTGACGGATCTCGGCAGAACCGATGACTTCTTCGCGCTGCTCGGGAGCCAGCATGCCGCCCATCGCTGCCTTCACATCGTCCACGGCGTCGTAAATGATGTTGTAGTAGCGCAGGTCCACGCCATTGTGCTCGGCCACCTTGCGGGCATTGGCGTCCGCACGGGTGTTGAAGCCAATGATGACAGCCTTCGAGGCGATCGCCAGGTTGACGTCCGACTCGGAGATGCCACCCACAGCGGCGTGCACGATCTGCACCTTGACCTCGGGCGTGGACAGCTTGAGCAGCGAAGCGGCCAGCGCTTCCTGCGAGCCTTGCACGTCGGCCTTGATGATCAGCGCCAGGGTCTGAACGTCGCCGCCCTGACCCATTTGCTCGAACATGTTCTCCAGCTTGGCGGCCTGTTGCTTGGCCAGCTTGACGTC
>CAIQIL010000272.1 GCA_903871865.1 uncultured Burkholderiales bacterium | reverse complement strand
GGATGGCCACCTGCACGTCGGTCTCTTCGGCCACGCTCAGGCAGGTGTCGATGGCCGCAGGCGTGGTGCCCCAGTCCTCGTGCAGCTTCATGCCGATCACACCGGCCTCGACCTGCTGACGCAGCGCCTCGGGGCGGCTGGCGTTGCCCTTGCCCAAAAAACCGATGTTCATGGGGAAGGCCTCGGCGGCCTTGAGCATCAGCGCGATGTTGTCGGGGCCGGGCGTGCAGGTGGTGGCGAAGGTGCCGGTGGCCGGGCCGGTGCCGCCACCGATCATCGTCGTCACGCCGCTCATGAGCGCCTCTTCGATCTGCTGTGGGCAGATGAAGTGGATGTGCGTGTCGATGCCGCCGGCCGTGACGACCATGCCTTCGGCCGCGATGATTTCCGTGCCCGGACCGATGACGATGTCCACGCCCGGCTGCACGTCGGGGTTGCCCGCCTTGCCGATGGCCACGATGCGGCTGGCCTTGATGCCGATGTCGGCTTTGACGATGCCCCAGTGGTCGAGGATGAGGGCGTTGGTGAGCACGCAGTCGCAGGCGTCACCGGGGCCGCGCCCGTTGGGGCGCTGGCTCTGGCCCATGCCGTCGCGGATGGTCTTGCCGCCGCCGAACTTGACTTCTTCGCCGTACCCGCCGGCCCTGAGCGTGAGGTCGTCTTCGACCTCGATGAGCAGTTGCGTGTCGGCCAGGCGCAGGCGGTCGCCGGTGGTGGGGCCGAACATTTCGGCATAGGCGCGTCGGGAGATGCTGGCCATCGTGGGGATGTCTTTCAGAGTGGGCCCTGGACCAGGCCGCGGAAGCCGCAGACGATGCGGTCGCCGGCGAAATCGACGAGCTCGACGGTGCGTTGCTGGCCGGGCTCGAAGCGCACGGCGGTGCCCGAGGCGATGTTCAGGCGCATGCCGCGGGCGGCGCCGCGGTCAAAGCGCAGGCCGGCGTTGGTTTCGGCGAAGTGGTAGTGCGAGCCCACCTGGATGGGGCGGTCGCCGGCGTTCTCGACCACGAGGACGGTGGTGCGGCGCCCCGGGTTGAGGACGATGTCGGGCCCGTCGGTGAGCAGCTCGCCGGGCAACATCACGGGCGTCCTTTGAACCAGACGGCCGCGGCCACCACGAGGGCGCCGACGAAGCCCAGCGCATCGGTGCCGTGCCAGTGCGCCATGCCCGGCAGGCCATGGCCTTCGTGGGCCCAGGCGGGCAAGGCGAGCAGGCTGCACAAGAACAGGGCGGACAGGGCGGGGGTGTGGTGCTTCATGGGGGTGCCTGGTGGGGTTGTCATGCCATTCATGCAATGGGTTGGTGCACGGTCACCAACTTGGTGCCATCGGGGAAGGTGGCCTCGACCTGGATGTCCGGGATCATCTCGGCGATGCCCTCCATCACGTCGGCGCGGCTCAGCACCGTCTTGCCCTCGCTCATCAGCGCGGCCACGGTCTTGCCGTCGCGGGCGCCTTCCATGATGGCGGCGGTGATCAGCGCCACGGCTTCCGGGTGGTTCAGCTTGAGCCCCCGGGCCTTGCGGCGCTCGGCCAGCAAGGCGGCCGTGAAGATCAGCAGCTTGTCTTTTTCGCGGGGGGTGAGGTCCATGGTCGGTGCAAAGGGGTGACAGCACCCTCCATGCAAGAGGCAGACCAGCCCCCGGACCTTCAGACCTTGTCGGGCACGTCGAAGGGCTGCGGGTCATGCCCCTGGGCGCGCAGCCAGTCGCGCAGCGCCAGGCCCGTGGCCACCGGCCAGTAGCGCGCTCGCGCCGGGTCGATGCGCTTGTACTCGGCCAGTTCCTCGCCCAGGGTGACCACGCCCGTGGCCGGCACGTGGAAAGCCAGGATGAGCTGGTTCTGCCGCTCGAAGCGGTAGTGGCCGATGAAGTGCACGCCGGTGGCGTCGAGGTCGAGCTCTTCCTTGACCTCGCGGGCCACGGCCTCTTCGGGGCTGGGGTCGGTCTTCTCCAGGAAGCCGGTGATGAGGGCAAAGAAGGGTGCCGCCCAGGCCTTGTTGCGCGCCAGGATGAGCGCGCCTTCGTGCTCGACCACCGCCGCCACCACGGGCACCGGGTTGTCCCAGTGGACGAAGCCACAGGCTGCGTCGGGGCAGCTGTGGCGCAGCACGTCCAGAGAGCCCGTGTGGGCGCGCGGCGTGAGCGGGCTGGCACAGTGCGGGCAGAAGGCGTAGCGGTTCGTCATGCGGGGCTCCGTGGCTGGGGTGGCGCTGAGGTCGAAAGCAGCTGAGCGCATTCTGCCGGCAGATGCCCACCGTGCAGGCTTGCGCATGTTTCTTGCACGGACACCGATAATGGCAGCACCTCCTGAAAGCCTGCTGCGATGGGCAAGAACATGAACCGATCCACCTCTGATTTCATCGTGCGGGCGCGCGAGCTTGAGCTGCAAGCCATGCAGCACCTCGCGGCGCGCGTGGCCCTGGTCGAGGTCATCGGCAAGCTGGTGCACGCGCTGCAATGGGAGCGCGGCGCCAGCAGCATCTACCTGGCCTCCGGCGGTCGCAGTTTCGACGCCGAGCGCACCGAGGCCGTGGCCTTCTCCGAGCCGCTGGCCCAGGCGCTGCGCACCGCCTTCGCCGCGCAGCTTGACGCGGGCAGCGCCGCCAGCGCACAGACGGTGTCCATGATGGGCTGGGTGCTGCTGGACCTCGACAGCCTGGGGCCCTTGCGCGCCGCCATCGCGCAGCAGGCGCCCAAGGTGGGCGATGCCATGGGCGCGTTCAGCCGCGTGATCGCGGGACTCATCGAGCTCGTGTTCCAGCTGGCCGACGGCGCGACCGACCCGGCCACCTCGCGCCTGCTCGTCACCCTGGTGCACCTGCTGCAGGTCAAGGAGGCCGCCGGGCAGGAGCGCGCGGTGGGTGCCTCCCTGCTGGCCTCCGGCGTGTGCAGCGAGCTGGCGCAGCAGCGCTTCATCCACCTCATCGACGCCCAGGAGCGCGCCGCCGAGGTGCTGCTGGACTTCATCCACGCCGACCTGCGCCCGCATTGGGACGAGGCCCAGAACAGCCCGAACACCGCCCAGCTGGAGCGCCTGCGCCGCGGCCTGTGCATGGCCAAGGTCGATCAGGCGCTGGACGCTGCGCAAAGCACGGTGTGGTTCGACGTGAGCAGCCAGCGCCTGGCCGACCTCGGTGTGCTGGAGGCCGCCCTGACGGCGCGCTTGCACGCGGCTTGCCAGGCGGCGATCGCCGCGGCCCAGCAAGACCTGGCCGACTCCACCGGCCTGGTGCAGCGCCTGCGCCAGAACCCTTCGCCGCACGCGCAGGCCGCGGACCGCTATTTCAGCGAAGAAGGACAGCCGGCCTCGGTGCCCGTGCTGGCCACCAAGGGCGATGCGGCAACGCCTGCCGAACCTGGCCAGGCCCTGGAAGCCGCGCAGGCCTCCTCGCGCATCGCCTCGCTGCAGGACCTGCTGCAACAGCAGACCGACAAGCTCGCCCAGACCGAGCAGGAATTGCGCAAGGCCAAGCAGGCCATCCACGACCTCAAGGTCATCGAGCGCGCCAAGGGGGCCTTGATGAGCCGCCTGGGCATGACGGAAGACGCCGCCTACCGCGCCTTGCAGAAGGCCGCGATGGACCACAACAAGCGCCTGCTCGATGTGGCCGAGGCGACCCTGGCGCTCACCGACATCGCCCTGGCTTCGCCGAACGCCAAGGCCCAGACACCCGGCACCCCATGAGCTTCGACCTCGACATCGGCTTCACCAGCGAGCGCGGGCCGCGCACCGGCAACGAAGACTTCGCCCTGGTGCGCCAGCCCGGGCCCGGCGATGCGGCCTGGGGCGTCATCGCGGCGCTGGCCGATGGGGTCTCCACCGGCGGCCTGGGCCTGGAGGCCGCGCAAAGCACGGTGAGGAGCCTGGTCGAGGACTGGTACGCCACGCCCGCCACCTGGGACCCGACCGTCGCGCTGGACCGCGTGATCCAGGCGCACAACGGCTGGCTGGTCGATCACAACCGGCGCCGCCTGGCCTTGGAGGGCCGCATGGCCCCCACGGGCACCTGCACCCTGACGGCCGTGGTGCTGCGCGCGCATGGCTTCACCCTGGCCCATGTGGGCGACAGCCGTGCCTACCTGATCCGCGATGGCGAGTGCACCCAGCTCACCCAGGACCACGTCATGGGCCGCACCGAGTTCCAGAACGGCCTGACCCGCGCTGTGGGCCTGGACGACGCCCTGCGCGTGGACTACCTCGATGGCGACCTGCGCATCGGCGACACCCTGGTGCTGACCAGCGACGGCGTGCACGGGCATGTCAAGCCGGCCACGCTGCACGCGCTGGCGGGCACCGGTTCGGCCCAGGAGGCCAGCCAGGCCCTGGTGGACAAGGCCCTGGCCTCGGGCGGGCGCGACAACACGACGGCGGTGGTGCTGCGCGTCCAGGGCCTGGACGTGGCCAGCCTGGCCGACATGAGCCGCCGCGGGCACCAGCTGCCCGTGCCGCCCCGCCTGAAGGAAGGCGATGTCATCGACCAGCACCGGGTGGAAGCGTCGGTGTTCAGCAACGGGGTGCACCGCGTGTACCGCGTGCGCAGCCTGGTGCATGGCACCGTGCATGCCCTCAAGACCCTGCACGAGTCCCGCGCCAGCGACGCGCAGGAACGCGAGATGCTGGCCCACGAGGCCTGGCTGGCGGCACGCGTGTCCGAGCGCAACGCCGAAGGCCTGCTGCACG
>CAIQIL010000271.1 GCA_903871865.1 uncultured Burkholderiales bacterium | reverse complement strand
GGCCCATTGGCCGTTCTCTTTGATCTTGAGGTAGTTGAGGCTGCCGGCATTGCAGGCGGCGATCTCGGGACGCACGGCGCGGATGCAGGCGGCGGGGCCGGAGATGTCCGGGCCGACCACGCCGGTCGTCAGGTTGATGATGACGCCGGGGCAGGCGGTGCGGATGGCGGTGTCGATCTCGCTGGCCACGGCCGGGTCCCAGCTGGGGAAGCGGCCCATGCCGGGCTCCTGGCGGCGCAGGTGCACGTGCATGATGGACGCGCCCG
This sequence comes from uncultured Burkholderiales bacterium, assembly GCA_903871865.1. Classification (GTDB taxonomy): domain Bacteria; phylum Pseudomonadota; class Gammaproteobacteria; order Burkholderiales; family Burkholderiaceae_C; genus Aquabacterium. The sequence continues at coordinate 4,582 of CAIQIL010000271.1, read as the reverse complement.
CGTCGAAGGCCTCGCGCGCGGCGGCGGCCATCTGGGCAGCGGTCACGGGCACGGGGTGCTGTGCCGGGTCGGTGAGCACGCCGGTCAGCGCGCAGGTCAGGATGGCCTTGTCCATGTCAGTCTTCCTTGGTGAGTTCGATGTCGATCAGCAGGGCCTTGGCCTGCACCTGGTCGCCGGGCTGCGCATGCACCGCCTTGACCACGCCCGGGGCCTGGGCGTTGAGCCACATTTCCATCTTCATGGCCTCGATGCTGAGCAGCGGCTGGCCTTCGGTGACGGTGTCGCCGGGTTTCACCAGCACCTGCGTGACGGTGCCGGCCACGGGCGCGATGGCGCGGCTGGGGTCTTGCGCGCTGCCCTGGTTCGGCCAGGCCGAGACCTCGCTGAAAACGAAGACCGCGGCGTCGATGACGAGGTGCAGTTGCGCGTCGTTGCCCGCCCCCAGCCACACCGCGCGCACGCGGCGCTGCACGCCGTTGTGCTCGATGCGGGCCTCGCCGCGCTCGGCGTCCTGGCCCAGCACGCGCAGGGTGTGCGGCGTGTCGGTGGGGCTCAGGGCCACGCGGTAGGCGCCGACCGCGGCAGGGCCAGAGGCGGTCTGCACACGCAGCGTGCGCTTGACCGTGTCTTGCTGCAGGGGGATGTCCCAGGCGGTGACGCTGTCGGCGCGCAGCAGCTGTGGCGCATGCTGTGACCCTTGCTGACGCGCCGCGAACAAGGCGCCGGCCAGCAGCCAGGCCTCGTCGGACGCGACCGGGCGCTGCAGCAAAGGCTCGCCGTCGGTGAGCCACTGGTCGATCAGCGTGGTGGTCATGGTGCCGGCGCGGAAGCGGTCGTGGTCGACCAGCTCGCGCAGGAAGCGGGCGTTCTGGCGCAGGCCCAGCAAGGGCGTGTCGTCCAGCGTGGCGATCAGGCGGCGGATGGCATCGGCGCGGTCGCGGCCGTGCACGATGAGCTTGGCCACCATCGGGTCGTAGTGCGGAGTGACCTCACCACCCTCGCGGATGCCATCGTCGATGCGCACACCATCGAACAGCGCTTGCTGCGGGCGCCACCACTGCACGGGGCCGGTTTGCGGCGCGAAGCCGGCGTAGGGGTCTTCGGCATACAGACGGGCCTCGATGGCGTGGCCGCTCAGCACGATGTCTTCCTGGCGCACGGGCAGGGGCTGGCCGTCGGCCACGCGCAGCTGCCACTCGACCAGATCGAAGCCCGAGACCATCTCGGTCACCGGGTGTTCGACCTGCAGGCGCGTGTTCATCTCCAGGAAATAGTGGTTCAGGTCCTGGTCAACGATGTACTCGATGGTGCCGGCGCCGCAGTAGCCAATGGCCTGGGCGGCCAGCACGGCGTCGCGGCCCATGCGCTCGCGCATGGCGGGGCTGACCACGGGCGAGGGCGATTCCTCGATGACCTTCTGGCGGCGGCGCTGGGCCGTGCAGTCGCGCTCACCGATGTAGACGGCGTTGCCGTGGCCGTCGGCGAAGACCTGGATCTCGATGTGGCGGCCGTCCAGCACCAGGCGCTCCAGCATCAGCGTGCCGTCACCAACGGCGTTCTGGGCCTCGCGGCGCGCGCTGGTGATGGCCTGGGCCAGGTCGCGGGCTTAGTTCACCAGGCGCATGCCGCGGCCACCGCCGCCGCTCACGGCCTTGACCAGCAGCGGGTAGCCCAGGCGCTCGGCCTGAGCGATCAGCGTGGCGTCGTCCTGCTTGTCACCGAGGTAGCCGGGCGCGCAGGGCACGCCGGCTTCGATCATGGCGCGCTTGGCGCCGGCCTTGTCGCCCATCACGCGGATGGCGTTCGGCGACGGGCCGATGAACACCACGCCCGCGTCCGCGCAGGCCTGGGCGAAGTCGGCGTTCTCCGACAGGAAACCGTAGCCGGGGTGGAGGGCGTTGGCGCCCGTCTGGCGGCAGGCGGCCAGCAGCGCATCCACCTTCAGGTAGGACTCGGCCGCGGCGGCCGGGCCGATGCACACGGCCTCGTCGGCCAGGGCCACGTGCGGGGCTTGCGCATCGGCTTCGCTGAACACGGCCACCGTGCGGTAGCCCAGCTTGCGGGCGGTGCGGATGACGCGGCAGGCGATTTCCCCACGGTTCGCACTCAATATTTTTTTGAGCATGGTGTCCTCGTTGTACTCACTGGCCCTGATCCAGCGAACACCATGGGCCCGGCTTCGCCGGTCCATCGGTGTTGCCCCCTTGAGGGGGCACGCGAAGCGCGCAGGGGGAGGTTCATTGAACCCAGTAGGGTTTGCGTTTCTGCATGAAGGCCATGGTGCCTTCCTGGCCTTCGTCGCTCAGGACGGCGTGGGCGAACAGGGCCGCCGCATCGTCGATGAGTTGCTCGGGCGGGCTCAGGCGCGCGTGTGACAGCAGGTTCTTGGTGGTGGCGATGGCCTGGGGGCCACAGGCCAGGATGCTGGCCAGCGTGCGCTGCAGGGCCGCGTCCAGCGCGGTGGCATCGCCATGCACCTCGTGCACCAGGCGGATGGTCAGGGCTTCGGCCGCACCGACCTTGGCGCCGGTCACGGCCAGACGCTTGGCCTCGGCGTAGCCCAGGCGCTCGACCAGGAAGGGCGCGATCTGCGCGGGGATGATGCCCAAAGCGGTTTCGGGCAGGCGGAAGCTCACGGTGTCCAGCGCCAGGCTCACGTCGGACACGCAGGCCAGGCCGAAGCCGCCGCCCATCACCGTGCCCTCCAGCACCGTGACGATGGGCAGCGGGCTGCGCGCATAGGCCAGGCACAGCCGCCCGAACGCCGCGTTGGTGACGGCCACCGGGTTGGGGCCCGCCGGCTGCGCGTCGGCCTGCTGCTGGGCCAGCTTCATGCGGGCCTGGGCCATGTCCGAGATGTCGCCGCCCGCGCAGAAATGGCCGCCGGCTCCGCGCAGCACGATGGCGCGCACGGCCGGGTCCTGCTCGGCCGCTTGCAAGGCCTGCAGCAGCTCGTTGACCATGGCCAGCGACATGGCGTTGCGCACCTCGGGCCGGTTCAGCGTGAGGGTGCAGACGCCTTGCGTGGTCTGGACCTGGAGGGTGGTGAAGCTCATCTCAGCGGGCCTCTCTCAACGAGCCTTCTTGGGCAAGGTGCCCTCGAACTTGCAGATGATGCCCAGCATGATTTCGTCGGCGCCACCGCCGATCGACACCAGGCGGCCATCGCGGTAGGCCTGCGAGATGGGGTTGTCGTAGGTGAAGCCCATGCCGCCCCAGTACTGCAGGCAGCTGTCGGCCACTTCGCGGATGAGGCGACCGCACTTGAGCTTGGCCATCGATGCCATGCGCGTCACGTCGGCGCCGCCCACGTAGTCGTCCACGGCGCGGTAAACCAGCGAGCGCAGCAGCTCGACCTCGGTGCGCAACTCGGCCAGGCGGAAGTGGATGACCTGGTTGTGGATCAAGGGCGTGCCGAAGGTGTGGCGCTCCTTGCAGTACTCGATGGTCAGGTCGATCAGCTTGTCCAGCATCTTCAGGGAGTTGGCCGCACCGTACAGGCGCTCTTCCTGGAACTGGATCATCTGCATCATGAAGCCGGTGCCTTCGGTGCCGATGAGGTTGCGGCGCGGCACACGCACGTTGTCGAAGAAGATCTGCGCCGTGTCCGACGAGTTCATGCCGATCTTCTTGATCTTCTGCGTGGTGATGCCCTTGGCGTCCATCGGCACGATGATCAGCGACTTGTTGCTGTGCACCGGGCCTTCGGAGGTGTTGGCCAGCAGGCAGCACCAGTCGGCCTGGGTGGCGTTGGTGATCCACATCTTCGCGCCGTTGATGACGTAGTCGTCACCGTCATGCCGGGCCGATGTCTTCAGCGCGGCCACGTCCGAACCACCACCGACTTCCGACACGCCGATGCAGCCCACCATGTCGCCCGCGATGGCCGGGGCCAGGTACTCTTTTTTGAGCTCGTCCGAGCCGAAGCGGTGCAGTGCCGGGGTGCACATGTCGGTTTGCACGCCGATGGCCATGGGCACGCCGCCGCAGGGGATGGCGCCCAGCTCTTCGGCCACCACCATCGAGTAGGAGAAGTCCAGGCCCATGCCGCCGTAAGCGGTGTCGTACTTGACGCCCAGCAGGCCCAGATTGCCCATCTTCTTGAAGACCTCGTGGGCCGGGAAGATTTCAGCGGCTTCCCATTCCTTGACGTGGGGGTTGATCTCCTGCTCGCAGAAGCGCTTGACGGTCTCGGCCAGGGCGCGGTGTTCGGCGGTGAATTGCATGGGGTGTCTCCTCGGGTGTCGGTGGTCTTGTGGTGTTTGGGACGGGGCGCGGTCGGGCTGGGGCTGGGCTCAGAAGCGCGCCACGCCAAAGGTGTTGGGGCGCAGCTGGCGCTGCTCTGCATCGCGGGCCAGGTCCAGGCACAGGGCCAGCACGCGGCGGGTGTCGCGCGGGTCGATGACGCCGTCGTCCCACAGGCGGGCCGTGCCGAACAGCACATTGCTCTCGGCGTCCAGGCGCTTCTTGATCTCGTTGGACATGCCTTCGAGCATCGCGTCGTTGACGGGCATGCCGGCGCGGTCCATCTTGCCGCGCGTGACGATCTCCATCACCTTCGCGGCCTGGGCACCGCCCATC
>CAIQIL010000270.1 GCA_903871865.1 uncultured Burkholderiales bacterium | reverse complement strand
CCGTGGCTTTGTGTCACCGTTCGACACGCCAGAGCGAGAAACGGGCTTGGCGCAGTGCCTCGAAGACAATTGCCTCGTCGGAACCGGGAGCGACCTGTGCCGCTCGGCCGTAACGGTCGAGCGGGTGTGAGCGGCCCAGCCTGGCCAGGTTGAAGGCGTAGGCGTAGCTGTAGCGCCCGTCTGCCTGGCCGCCCAACACCTGGCCGCGCAGCCAGGCGGTTTTGCCCTCCAGTTCGGGCAGGGACTGGGCGGTGGTGGCCGATGCCAGCGGGTGGGGGCCCGCGGGCCGGTTCACGCCGGCGTCCAGCGCCCGCCAGAGGTCGGCCAGGGCCGTGCTGGGCGGTGCCTGGCGCAGCTGCGCCATCTGCGCGGCGGCGTCGCGCCAGCGCTGGCGCCCGGGGCCTGCGCGGTAGGTTTGCACCTGTGCGGCGGTGAGGCCTGCTGCGGGCACCGCTTCTGGCGCGGCCTGGGCGGGTGACTGCATGGCACAGGTGAGGGCCAGGCCCAGGGCGATCCAGCCGATGTGTGGGCGGAGGGTTGGGCTCATGTGGGGGCCTTGCCTGGTTTGGGGGATGTGGCCAAGCCTTGGCACAACTGGGCTGGCGTCTGTTGCGGCTTTTCGAAGGTCTGGTCGGTGACCGTGCGCTCCAGGAAGGGCAGCAACGGCACGGGCGCGGTGACCACGACGCGGTGGCCGCCAAAGTCCGTCGTGGCGTTGCCGTAGGACGTGACTTGGCAGTGCCGGCCCTGGCCTTGTTCGGCCGTGAACACCGGCACCGTGTCACCGACGATGAACACCGTGCCCAGGCCACCCAGGGTGCCGGCGAACAGGCTCAGTGCCAGCAGCAAGATGGACAGCGGCCCCAGGGTGTAGCGCAACCAACGCGATTCGAAGCGGAAGGCCGACACCGCCAGGGCCAAAAACGCCCAGAACGCGGCCAGCACGGCCACCGCGTTGACCTGGTAAGTCGGGCTCGACAAGCCGCCCCAGGACATGGCCACCACAGCGACCGGCAAGCCGGCCAGCGCCAGGTAAGCGCGTTTTTGCAGCGCCTTCGGCAGCCGCATGGCGAGCCGGGCCATGACCAGCGCGGCGACGGGTGCACCAAGCAGGGCGGTGAAAGCGATGGCGAAGGCGGACGAATAGGCGCTCATGGGGTGGGGCTGGCGTGTGTGCGCCTCAACGGCGGATGTCGGCGATGACTTCGTCGCTGATGGCCAGCACCTGCTTGCGCGTGGTGGCCGAGAGGATGCCTTCGGCCGGGCTGGTGGTGGTGCCATACAGGCGGCTGCCCAACAGCTTCCTGGCGGGCAGTTCGTAGAACTCGACCTCGGTGTTCACGTAGGCGTTGCCGGCCAGGATGCCCAGGCCAATGCGCGTTTCGGGCGTCATGTACTGGTAGTTGCGCACCTTGACGACGACGAGCACGGCGGGGTCGGCGCTGCGCGCTTCTTCGGTGTCAGACCACGTCACCTGCATGCCCGAGCGACCGGCCGCGATGGCCATGCCGTCACGCCAATCGGTTTTGAAGGCCTCCCAGTTGCCGCCGGGCGGCATGCCGGGCGCGGCTTCCACCCGCACGAACACGGCCCGCGTGGCGGCAGGGCTGACCGACAAGGGCGCGGGTGCCGGGCCGCTGCGGGTGACGGTGGCGGCACAGCCGGCCATGGCCAGCGTGCAGGTGAGGGCGAGGGTGCGGAGCAGGTGGGGTGTCATGTTTGATGCTCTGGCAGTGTGCAGAGAAGAGCTTGGGAGGGCAAGGCCGCCACGGCAAACGGGTGCCGTTTGAATGTGCTTGGCGAACAGTTTCAGCGTTGCAAATCGATGAGGGCTCGATGGGTTGACTCAACCCCGGTTTCTGCGCGTGCGGGCAGCGGCTCCGCCGAGCAAAAGCAAGCCGACAAGCATCATCGCCGTGCGGGACAGCTCTGGCACAGCAGGTGTCACGCTCTCGCCGTCGATTTGAAACGTGTAGCGAAAGCCTACTTGTACGGCCTTCTCGGTTGGGTTGGTCAGGCTCACGCTCATCAGCTTGTTTTGCGACTGCCTGGCGCCCTGGCCGGTGAGTTCGGTGAGTTGTACGAGGCTGAAGTCGGCCCAACTGATGATGGCTTCGCCGTTGAGGTCGTAGTACCTCAACTCGAGGTAGGCCTGGGCGTTCGCGTATTCACAGGTTGGCGTGCCAAGACCAGTGCTGGGTGTGCAATTGCCATCGATTTTCACAACGCCAGCAGCGTTCGTAGACACCGTGAGGGTGGTGTTGGCTGGTAGGAACAAACCGAGGTCTGACGGGCCAAAAAACAGACCCTTGTTACCTTGCTCGAATCTGCCGTCGGCTCCGAAATGACCACTGCTGACAAGTTGGCCCTGCGCGTTGATGCGGGTTTGGCCCGCGGATGTCTGTACCGATATCGAGGCGCTGCCCTCGGGAAGGCTAGCATCGAGCCGTTCGTCCTTGGAAGGGGTCAGGGCCAAAGGAGCATTCCAGGATTCGGAGAGAAAAACATTGTTTGACGGTTCGGATTGCGAAACCGCGGCGAACAAAGCAAGCTCACCGTCGACGTAGGACGAGCCGGTTGGGGCCGTGAGCGTGAGGGGCTTTGCAGACGCACCTCATGTGAGGGTATCGGTGAGCGTGTACTGCAGATTGGTGAGTTGCAGCTCAGCGGACGAGGCGGCCCACAGGGCTTGTGATGCCACTGTCATGGACACAGCCACTACAACTGCACTGAGACGGCGCTGGTTCAGCATGG
>CAIQIL010000269.1 GCA_903871865.1 uncultured Burkholderiales bacterium | reverse complement strand
GAAAGAGGCGATGAAGCCTTCTTCCGGGCGCACCGGGTTGACCAGGCGCATCGCGACTTCGGCCCACAGCGGCAGGCCGGTGCGGGTGACGCGCAGGGCCCGCTCGCCTTGCCAGTGGCCCAGGCTGCGCAGCACGCTGTTGACGTCGGCGTCGGTGTTGAGGTCCACCTCGCTGGCGTACAGCGTGCTCAGGGCGCGGCCGGTGAGGTCGGCGTCGGATTCACCGATCAGGTCCGACAGGGCCGGGTTGGCGCTCTGGATGTGGCCGTCCTTGACGAAAGCGATGCCCACGCCCGAGAGCGAGAACATCAGGTTGCGGTCGCGGCCCAGGGCGTCGAGCTCGACCTGCTGGGCACGGATGCGGGTGATGTCCGAGAGCACGGCGATGACTTCGAGCGGGTCCACCGAGGTGCCGATGCGGCGCACCGACAGGGCGTACCAGCGCGTGGCGTGGCCGGGCAGGACGATTTCCAGCTCGGTCTCGAACTGGCCGTGGCGCTGCACTTGCAGGGCCGATTCGGTCACGGCGCGGTCGATGCGCGGGTCCATGGCGAGCAGCTCGGAGAGCTTCTGGCCGACCATGCTGCCCGAGGACAGCCCGAGCATGCGCTCGAAGCGGCGGTTGCAGCGCACCAGCACGTCGTCGCGCAGGTAGGCGATGCCGGAGGGCGTGCTTTCCAGGATGGTGGACAGCTCGTGCAGCAGCTGGGCCTGGTCGGGCACGGGGGCGGCGTCGGCGTCCGAGGTGATGCCGCGGGTGCCCAGGGCCGAAGGTGCGTCCAGGCTTTCGCGGATGGCGCACAGGAAGCGGCGGGCCTGCTCCGGGTTGACCTGGGCGTGGGTCCAGATCTGGCTGCGCAGCGTGGCCGGCGCCTGGCCTGCGCGGGCTTGCGGCACCTGGCTTTGCAGGGGGCCGTCTTCCGGGCCCAGGGCCAGCAGGGTCAGGGGCGCGTCCCAGCTGCACAGGCGTTGCAGGGCCTGGGGGCAATCGGACAGCCTGCTGCCGGCCGGCGTGGCATAGCCCAGCAAGGCGCTGAGGGCCGAGTTGCTGCGCAGCACGCGGCCGTGCTCGTTGAACTCGATCAGGGCCATGGGCACGAGGTCGAACCAGGCGTCGTCGGTGTGCAGCAGGGAGGTGGGGGCCATGGTGATGCGGGGGCGGCAGGCGAGGACAGCAGGCGACGATGGCAGGCGGGACGCAGGCTCAGTCGGCCTGGGGCTTGGGCTGCACGGACACGCCGGGCATCTTGCCGGTGTAGTCCTTGGGCAGCAGGGCCAGGCCGGCGCCGAGCTTGCGGGCCATCTCGCGGTAGAGGCCGGCCACGCGGCTGTCGGGGGCGGCGACCAGGGTGGGGCGGCCGCTGTCGGCCTGCTCGCGGATGCCCAGGTCCAGCGGCATCGAGCCCAAGAGCGGCACGCCACAGGCTTCGGACAGGCGCTCGCCGCCGTGCTGGCCGAAGATGTGCGCCTCGTGGCCGCAGTTCGGGCAGTGGTAGACCGCCATGTTCTCGACGATGCCCAGCACCGGCACGCTGACTTTGTCGAACATCTGCAGGCCCTTCTTGGCGTCGAGCAGGGCGATGTCTTGCGGCGTGGTGACGATGACGGCGGCGGTCAGCGGCGCGCGCTGGCTGATGCTCAGGTGGATGTCGCCGGTGCCGGGGGGCAGGTCCACGACGAGGTAGTCGAGCGGTGCGCCAGGTGCGCCCCAGTTGCTCAGGCGCAGCATCTGGTCGAAGGCCTGGGTGGCCATGGGGCCGCGCCAGATGGCGGGGGCCTCACCGTCGATCAGCAGGCCGATCGACATCATCTGCAGGCCGTGGTTGACCGGCGGGGTGATGGTCTTGCCGTCCGGGCTGTCGGGCTTGCCGCTCACGCCCATCATCAGGGGTTGGCTTGGGCCGTAGATGTCGGCATCGAGCAGGCCCACCGTGGCGCCCTCGGCCGCCAGGGCCAGGGCCAGGTTGACGGCGGTGGTGCTTTTGCCCACACCACCCTTGCCGGAGGCCACGGCCACGATGTTCTTCACGCCGGGCAGAAGGGCCTGGCCGCGCATGGCCTGGTGGGCCACGACCTGGGTGGACCAGTTCACCTCGACGCGCTCGATGCCGTCCAGGCCTTGCAAGGCCGATTGCACCAGCGCCGTGTAGGCCGGCCATTGGGATTGCGCGGGGTAGCCCAGGGCGATGTCCACCTGCGCCACGCCGTTGACCACCGACAGGTGCTTGAGCTGGCGGGTGGACACCCAGTCTTTGCCGGTGAGCGGGTCGAGCACCCCACTGAGGGCGCTCTGGGCATTTTGGGCTGCGGCGGAGGCGGGAGTTGCGGCGTTCATGCGGTACGGCGGGAGGTGGGGCGCAGCGAAAGGTGCGCCTTGGATGTGCGTCTTTGTAACCGTTCAGTCTAGCCGGGAACGCCTCCGCGCACGACAGGGCCCGCCCCGATGCCCCCCAAAGGCGTGTGGCGCCGGCGCCGCCAGCCTAAAATCGCGGTTTGCCCTGCGGCCACCCCGGACTCCCCACACCATGCCCCGCCAGCTTTTCGTCACCACCGCGCTGCCTTACGCCAACGGCCACTTCCACATCGGCCACATCATGGAATACATCCAGGCCGACATCTGGGTGCGGTTTCAGCGCATGCAGGGCCACCAGGTGCACTTCGTGGGCGCGGACGATGCCCATGGCGCGCCCATCATGATCGCGGCGCAGAAGGTGGGCAAGACGCCGCAGCAGTTCGTGGCCGACATCGCCGCGGGCCGCAAACCGTATCTGGATGGCTTCCACATCAGCTTCGACCACTGGTCCAGCACCGACAGCCCCGAGAACCACGAACTGGCCCGCCAGATTTACCGTGACTTGCGCGACATCCCCG
>CAIQIL010000268.1 GCA_903871865.1 uncultured Burkholderiales bacterium | reverse complement strand
CTGGAGTTCAGACGTGTGCTCTTCCGATCTCTCGCCGCGCCCGCGTTTCAGCACCGAAAAAGACGGCAGCAAGAAAGAGATCACCCCCGAGCTGGAGAACTTCTCCGGCGTGGTCTTCAAGGTGCAGGCCAACATGGACCCGTCTCACCGCGACCGCATCGCCTTCGTGCGCGTGTGTTCCGGCAAGTACACCCCGGGCATGAAGCTGAAAGTCCAGCGCTCGGGCAAGGAGCTGCGCCCCACGTCCGTGGTGACCTTCCTGTCGCAGCGCCGCGAGGCGGTCGATGAGGCCTTCGCCGGCGACATCATCGGCTTCACCACGCACGGCGGCGTGCAGCTGGGCGACACCATCACCGATGGCATGACCCTGCAATACACCGGCCTGCCTTTCTTCGCGCCCGAGCTGTTCCAGACGGTCGAGCTGAAAAATCCGATGAAGAGCAAGCAGTTGCAAGCAGGTTTGCTGCAATTGGGCGAAGAAGGCGCCATCCAGGTGTTCCGCCCGGAAGCCGGCGGCTCGATGCTGCTGGGCGCCGTCGGTCAGCTGCAGTTCGAAGTGGTGCAGCACCGCCTGATGGCCGAGTACAGCGTGGACATCCGCCTGATGCCCTGCCGTTTCACCGGCGCGCGCTGGATCACGGCCGACACGCCCGAGGCCATGAAGAAGTTCACCGACGAAAACGCCTCGAAACTGGCGCTGGACGCGGCCGACACCCTGGCCTACATGATGACCTCGGCCTACGACCTGCGCCTGACCGCCGAACGCCACCCGCAAGTGCACTTCCACCCGCTGCGCGAGCACGCGGGCCTGAGCCTGTCCACGCAGTGAGGCAGGCGCTCACCCCCGGGCGTCGGGCGGCATCCAGAGTTCGTCGAGGTTCTTGAAGCCCCAGGTCGCGGGTTGTTCGCGGCTGGCGATGTCGTCGCTGGATTGGCTCAGGTCCAGCAACTGCGGTACCAGGGGTTCGCTGGCCTTGGTCGAGTAAAACACCTTGACCACGGGCCGCAGCAGCGAGGTCTCGCCCTGCTCCACCACGACGGCCAGGCGACCCGACTTGAGCTTGACCAGCGAGCCCGTCGGGTAAATGCCCACGCTTTTCACAAACGCCTGGAAGATGCGCTCGTCGAAGTGGCCGTCCTTGGCCCACTGCGCCATCTTCTGCACCGACTCGGATGGGTCCCACCCCGCCTTGTACGGACGGTTGGAGGTGATGGCGTCGTAGACGTCGCAGACGGCGCCCATCTTGGCGAACAGGCTGATTTCGTCGCCTGCCAGGCCGTGCGGGTAACCTTTGCCGTTCACTTTTTCATGGTGGTGCAGGCAGACGTCCAGCGGCACGGGCCCCACGCCCCGGCCTTCCACCAGCATGCGGTGGCCTGCCTCGGGGTGGCTTTTCATGATGGCGAATTCTTCGCGCGTCAAGGCGCCCGGCTTGTTGAGCACCTCGGGCGGCATCAAGGCCTTGCCCAGGTCGTGCACGAGGCCCGCCAGGCCGGCTTCGCGGGTGTCAGCCTCGTTGAGCTTGAGCTGGCGCGCCAGGCTGACCATGAGGGCGCACACGGCCACCGAGTGCATGTAGGTGTAGTCGTCGCTGGTTTTCAGGCGCGCCAGGCTGACGATGGCGCCCGGGTTGCGGCTGACCGACTGGGTGATGTCGTCCACCAGGGGCAGGCAGTGCTCGGCATCGACCGCCTTGCCCAGGCGCACGTCCTGGAACATGGACTGCATGGCCGTGCGGGACTGCGCCACGATGCGCGAGGCACGCAGCACCTCGTCCTGGAAACTCGCGGGCTTGGGCTGGGAGGGCAAAGGCGCGCCCGAAGGCGGCAGCGCTTCGGGCGGGCCGATGGCGACCTCGGTGCCCTCCTCGCCACCCATGTCGTTCACCTCGACATCGTCCAGGAAGGTGGTCTGGCTGGTCGGGGTTTCTGCCGCAGCCACGTCCAGGCCCTTGCTGGTGTCGATCACGACGTGCGGCACCGCGTCGCGCAACTGCGCCAGCTGCTTCTCGTCGGCCAGCTTGAAGGAGGCGCGCCAGAACGGGTGCGACAGCCAGGAGCCGGGCACCTCGTGGATGTGCATGCCGATGCGGAGCTGGTGGGGCGAGATCTTCCTGAGCATGGCCTCTGAAGGGCGCACCGGGGTGGTGCGCCGACTGCGATGCCCTGATCCTAGCTGGCCGGGTTGCACGCCATCCATGGAATAAGGCGCGGCAAGCCGGCTTTTGTGGACTGGGTCACGGCTCAAGCCCCCAGCCATCTGGCCGATATCCATGCACCAGACCGGTGTGCCGGTCGCTGTGCGCCAGGGTCCGGGCCGTCGCACGGCCGTCGCGTTCCCCCCGGAAGCCTCGCATCGGGAGTCGGTTCCTCATGTTCAAACATCTGAGCATTTCGGGCAAGCTGTGGGCCGCGGTCGCAGCCTTGATCATCGCCATGATGGGCATCGTGGCCATGGCGGCATGGCGTTCCGTGTCGCAGCAACAGGCCGCCGATGCCGCACTCAAGGTCAGCGACGACAAGCTGCATTCGGCCACCGTGTGGGCCACGAAAAGCAGCATCACCGTGGCCCGCGTGGTGGCCGGCAACCTGAGCAGCGACCCCATCGTGGCCCAGACCTATGCCAAGACCAACGCGGACATGATCGCCGACATCAACCGCCTGCAAAAGCACATCGAGGAGCTGCCGCTGACCGACAAGGATCGCGCGCAGATGGCCAAGATCACCGGGCTGCGCGCCCAGGTGCTGGCGATGAACAAGTCGCTGGCGAGCATGAAGGCGGCAGGCCAGCACGACGAGGCCCGCGTCAAGGTCCTCGGCGAATTCGCCCCGCTGGCGCAGACCTACGCCGATGAGCTGCAGGGCTTCATCGGCCTGCAGGAAGCGCAGTCCGCAGAGATCCGAGAACAGATCGCCACGGCGCGCCGCAGCATCACGGCCACCGCCGGCGTCATGGTGATGGGCGTGTTGCTGGCCACCGCCGTCGGCGCACGTTTCCTGATCCGCTCGATCCAGGCACCGCTGAAAGAGGCCGTGCGCGTGGCCTCTCACATCGCCCAGGGCGACCTGAGCGTGCGCGTGGACACCTCGCGCTCCGACGAATTCGGCGAGCTGATGAAGGCCCTCAACGGCATGGTCAGTTCGCTGGGCACCCTGGTGCACGACGTGCGCCAAAGCACCGACGCCATCTACACGGCCTCCACCGAGATCG
>CAIQIL010000267.1 GCA_903871865.1 uncultured Burkholderiales bacterium | reverse complement strand
GCCACTTCGGCAGCGAAGTCTTCCTGCTTCTTCTCGATGCCTTCACCGACGGTGAACATCGTGAAGCCCTTGACTTCGGTGTTGGCCGACTTCAGGTAAGCCTCGACGGTCTGCTTGCCGTCAGCGGCCTTCACGAAGACCTGGTTGAACAGGGAGACTTCCTTCAGATACTTCTGCACAGCACCTTCGATCATCTTGGCAGCGATGTCGGCAGGCTTGCCGGACTCGGCGGCCTTGGCGGTGGCCACGCTGCGCTCGATCTCGATCAGGGCGGCGGGCACATCGTTCGACGACAGCGACACAGGCTTCATGGCGGCCACGTGCATGGCGACGTCCTTGGCGGCCACGTCGCTGCCGGTGAACTCGACCACCACACCGATGCGCGAACCGTGCAGGTAAGCGGCCAGTTGGTTGGCGCCGGAGAAACGCTTGAAGCGACGGATCGTCATGTTCTCGCCGATCTTGCCGATCAGGGCGGAACGGGTGGCTTCCACGGTGGCGCCGTTGAGCTCCAGAGCCGACAGGGCTTCCACGTCAGCAGGATTCTGCTTGGCGATCAACTCGGCCACGGCCTTGCCGAAGCCCAGGAAGTCGTCGTTCTTCGACACGAAGTCGGTTTCGCAGTTGATTTCGACCAGGGCGCCGGTGGTGCCGTCGATGAAGGACGACACGATGCCTTCGGCGGTCACGCGGGTGGCGGCCTTCGAAGCCTTGCTGCCCAGCTTGACGCGCAGGATTTCTTCGGCCTTGGCGAAGTCGCCCTCGGCCTCGGTCAGGGCCTTCTTGCACTCCATCATGGGAGCGTCGGTCTTGGCGCGCAGTTCGGCGACCATGCTGGCGGTGATTGCAGCCATATCTTTCTCCGTTTGGTTCAGGGGCGGTGTCATCACCGCCTCACACAAAATCTTGCTGAAAAAAAGGGGCTGAATCAGCCCCTTTGGTCTGGGTGAAGTCGCGTCAGACGGCTTCTTCGTTGACTTCCACGAACTCGTCGTCGCCAGCGGAAGCGACGGCAGCTACCACTTCATTGATCGCGTTGGCCTTGCCGTCCAGGATGGCGTCAGCGACAGCCTTGGCGTACAGGGCAACAGCCTTGGAGGAGTCGTCGTTGCCAGGGATGACGTAGTCGATGCCTTCGGGCGAGTGGTTGGTGTCCACGACGCCGATCACGGGAATGCCCAGCTTCTTGGCTTCCAGGATGGCGATCTTGTGGTAACCGACGTCGATGACGAACAGGGCATCAGGCAGTGCGCCCATGTCCTGGATGCCGCCGATGTCCTTTTCCAGCTTGTTCAGCTCGCGCTGGAACAACAGGCCTTCCTTCTTCTTCAGGTTGTCCAGGCCGGCTTCGACTTGCACTTGCATGTCCTTGAGCTTCTTCAGCGAACCCTTGACGGTCTTGAAGTTGGTCAGCATGCCGCCCAGCCAGCGCTGGTTCACGAAGGGAACGCCAGCGCGTTCGGCTTCCAGGGCGATCACGTCGCGGGCTTGGCGCTTGGTGCCGATCATCATCACGGTGCCGCGGCGGGCCGACAGCTGCTTGATGAACTTCAGGGCGTCTTCGAACGCAGGCTGAGTCTTCTCAAGGTTGATGATGTGGATCTTGTTGCGATGGCCGAAGATGTACGGGGCCATCTTGGGGTTCCAGAAGCGGGTTTGGTGGCCGAAATGGACACCGGCTTCCAGCATGTCGCGCATGGACACAGTCATTGTGTAGCTCCAGAGGTTGAGTCTTGAATCCGGCTGAAACCGCCCTGGCACCAAAACAGCCCGGGCAGCACCTTGGAATGCCGCGATTCGCGTTTCTCGATCAAACAAAGGCGGCTGCAATGCCGCCACTTCGTTGTTCCCTGGCAAAACCAGGAAAACTCTGGGATTCTAGCATGGAATTCAAGCCCCAGACAAACCCTTGGCACCAGGCAAGGCGCACGGCACCCTGCCCCGCCAGTTCAGCGCTTGCCGCTGGTCCGCGGCCGCCCAGCCGCCTTTTTGCCTGCAGCAGCGGTGCGCCCACCACCCACCGTGGCAGCCACGGACACCCGCGTG
>CAIQIL010000266.1 GCA_903871865.1 uncultured Burkholderiales bacterium | reverse complement strand
TGCTGGTTCGCATCACACGTCCCACGGCGCCGCGTTGGCGCCGCCTTCCCCGCCGCGTTGCGGCACGATGAGGTCACGGTTGCCGTTGGTCGCCATGCTGGACACCAGGCCGGACTTCTCCATCTGTTCCAGCACACGCGCGGCCCGGTTGTAGCCGATGCGCAGGTGGCGCTGTACCAGCGAGATCGACGCCTTCTTGTGCTGCAGCACGATGGCCACGGCGTTGTCGTACATCGGGTCCTGCTCGCCATCGCCACCGCCCGAAGGCGAGCCATCGAGGTTGCTGCCTTCGTCCGACAAGTTGCCGCCTTCCAGGATGCCTTCGATGTAATTGGGCTCGCCCTGCGTCTTGAGGTACTCGACCACGCGGTGCACTTCCTCGTCAGACACGAAAGCGCCGTGCACGCGCACAGGCAAGCCCGTGCCCGAGGGCATGTAAAGCATGTCACCCATGCCCAGCAGCGCCTCGGCGCCCATCTGGTCAAGGATGGTGCGGCTGTCGATCTTGCTGCTGACCTGGAAGGAGATGCGCGTCGGGATGTTGGCCTTGATGAGGCCGGTGATGACGTCCACGGAAGGCCGCTGCGTTGCCAGGATCAAGTGGATGCCGGCCGCGCGGGCCTTTTGCGCCAGCCGCGCGATCAGCTCTTCGATCTTCTTGCCCACCACAATCATCAGGTCGGCGAGTTCGTCGATCACGATCACGACGTGCGGCAGGCGGTCCAGCGGCTCGGGCTCGTCGGGCGTCAGGCTGAAGGGGTTGGGGATGAGCTCGCCGCGGGCCTTGGCCTCGTCCATCTTCTTGTTGTAGCCGGCCAGGTTGCGCACGCCCATCTTGGACATGAGCTTGTAGCGGCGCTCCATCTCGCCCACGGCCCAGTTCAGCGCATTGCCCGCGAGCTTCATGTCGGTCACGACCGGGCACAGCAGATGCGGGATGCCTTCGTAGACGCTCATTTCCAGCATCTTCGGGTCGATCAGGATCAGGCGCACATCGCGCGCTTCGGCCTTGTACAGCAGGCTCAGGATCGTCGCGTTGATGCCCACCGACTTGCCGGAGCCCGTGGTGCCGGCCACCAGGCAGTGCGGCATCTTGGCCAGGTCAGCCACCACCGGCGCGCCCACGATGTCTTTGCCCAGGCCGATGGTCAGCATGGACTGGGCCTCGTGGTAGATCTGCGAGCCCAGGATCTCGGTCAGGCGGATCATCTGGCGCTTGGCATTGGGCAGCTCCAGCGCCATCAGGTTCTTGCCGGGAATGGTCTCCACCACTCGGATCGACACCAGGGAGAGCGAGCGCGCCAGGTCTTTCGCCAGGTTGACGATCTGCGACCCTTTCACGCCCGTGGCCGGCTCGATCTCGTAGCGGGTGATCACCGGGCCAGGCGAGGCCGCGACCACACGCACGTCCACACCGAAGTCCTTGAGCTTCTTCTCGATCAGGCGGGAGGTCATCTCCAGGGTCTCGGAGGTGATGGTCTCCATGCGGCCCACGGCGCTGTCGAGCAAGTCAATTTGCG
>CAIQIL010000265.1 GCA_903871865.1 uncultured Burkholderiales bacterium | reverse complement strand
GGTGGCGCCGTGAGAGATGGCATCGCCCTTGGTCTTCTTGGCGATCTCGATCAGGCGCTTGGCGATCAAAGGACGGGCGATGGAGGTGCCCAGCAGGTATTCGCCTTCGTACAGCGCGTTGGCGCGGAACATGGGGAACACGAAGTCGCGCACGAACTCTTCGCGCAGGTCTTCGATGAAGATGTTCTCGGGCTTGATGCCCATCTTCAGCGCCTTGGCGCGTGCGGGCTCGATCTCTTCGCCCTGGCCGATGTCGGCGGTGAAGGTCACGACTTCGCAACCGTACTCGTCTTGCAGCCACTTCAGGATGATGGAGGTGTCCAGGCCACCCGAGTAGGCCAGCACGACCTTCTTGACGCCCTGTCCAGCCTGCTTGGCCACCACGGGGGCGCTGCTTGCCGCAGGCGCGACAGCCTTCACGGACTTGGCGGGCTGGGTAGCCTTGGCAGCCGGTTTGACCGGGGCCGTGGTTGCAGGTGCTTTGGTGGCCGGTGCTTTGGTGGCTTTTGCGGTTTTGGACATGGTCGTGCAAAAAGAGGAACGTAACCCGGGATTCTAGTCGTGCACAGGCTGGGGCCCGCGTGCTTGAATCTTGGCGAACACCGACAAATGCCAGGGAATCCGCATGGACCACGCCGACTTCGTCCACCACGTCCGCGTCAACGAGTACCTGAGTGCCGAAGACCCGAGGGGCTACCGCCGCCGCGTGGCCCTGTTCGCGGCCCTGGGTTACGCCTGGATCGCGGGCAGCCTGGCCGCGGCGGCCATGGTGGGCCTGTGGGCCTTGCGCCACCTCGGCTCGGGCCACGTCCGCATGGCCTGGATCCTCCTGCTGCTGGGCGCCATCGGCCTGGGCTGGACCAGCCTGCGCGCGCTGTGGGTGCGCCTGGACGCCCAACCCGATGGCCACCGCCTGACGCCCGAGCAAGCCCCGGCCCTGTTCAAGCTGCTGGCGCAGGTCCGTCGCAAGGTGAAGGGCCCCCGGCTTGACGAGGTCTGGCTGGACGATCGCTTCAATGCCAGCATCTCGCAGGTGCCGCGCTGGGGCCTGGTGGGGGCACCGGTGAACCGCCTGCGCATCGGCCTGCCGATGATGATGGCGCTGGACGTGCCCCGCCTGAGCGCCGTGCTGGCCCACGAATACGGCCACCTGCGCGGCAACCACGGCCGCTTCGCCGCCTGGATCTACCGCACCCGCCTGAGCTGGACGCGCATGAACGAGCACCTCGCCGAAGACGACGGTGCGGCCGCCTGGCTCAACCGCCGCTTCATGGCCTGGTACGTGCCGCGCTTCCTGGCGCGCAGCTTCGCCCTGGCCCGCCAGGACGAGTACGAGGCCGACCGCATCTCCGCGCGCCTGGTGGGCGCCGAGACCGCAGGGGCCGCGCTGGTGGAAATCGAGGTCAAGTCCAGCTGGATGGACGAGCACTTCTGGCGCCAGCACTGGCAAAGCGCCACGGACCAGCCCTTGCCCCAAGGCCCGCTCAAAGCCTTGCGCCACTTGCTGGCCACGCCCCCGGACGACGCCTTCGCACACGAAGCCTTGCGCCAAGCCCTGCGCCAGTTGAGCCATGTGGACGACACCCACCCGGTGCTGAAGGAACGGCTGACCGCCCTGTCGGCCCCGGCGCGCTTGCCCACGTGGTCGCGCAAAAGCGCGCTGGGCCTGCTGGGCGCGCAGGCCGACGCCTGGGTGCAGCGCTTCGACCAGGCCTGGTGCCGCGACCGCGCCAGCACCTGGAAAGCCCACCACCAACGCCAGCAAAGCCTCAAAGCCCGCGTGCAAGGCTGGCGCGAGCGCGCCGACAGCCTGGGCAGCGACGAGCTGACGATGTGGGCCACCTGCGAACGCCGCCTGCACAGCGAGGTGGACGCCGGCGCGCTGTACGCGCAGGTGCTGTCGCGCAACCCCGCCCACGCGGGCGCGCTGCGGGGCCTGCTGTCGGTGCGCGAAGACGCACCACTGGCCGAGCGCCTGGGCTGGCTGGAGCGCCTTTGGCAGGCCGGTGACGATCACCGCAGCTGGGCCGCACGCCGGGCTGTGGCTTGGCTGGAGCGCCCCGCGCCCGGCACCGCGATGGACGATGCCAGCCTCAAGCTCTGGCGCCAGCGCCTCAAGGACGCCCAAGCCCAGGACGATGCCGTGTGGGACGCGCTGTGCACGCCGCCCTGGTTCCAGCACCTCTCCCGCCACGACCTCAACGAGCTGGAGGTGGACGATGTGCGCACCGCGCTCGGCTGGCACAGCCCCATCGCGCGCGCCTGGCTGGTGACGCGGCGCCTGCCCGAGCACAGCCAGCGCCGCGCCTACCTGCTCTTCATCGACTGCCCGCAACTGCCCGAAGCGCAGCGCCCCGGCCTGTGCCGCCAGCTCATCCAGCAGCTGGACCTGCCCGGCCCCGTGTTGCCGCTGTGCGCCGACGACGAGCTCAAGCTGGCCGACATCGAGCGCCACAGCTTCGGGCCACTGTACCCAGGTCCGTCAGAACAAGCTGCCTTGCTGCGCTGAGGTGCTGGACGCCATCGGCCTCAGCAGCGTCGGGTCGAAGGCGCTGACATCGAGCTGCGGGCCGCCGTGGCCCAGGCCCTGGCGCGCCGCCGCACCCCGCACGCGCTGGCGGATGAGCTCGGCCCACACGCCTTGGCCCTTCATGCGGGTGCGGAAATCGGCGTCGTAGTCGCGCCCGCCGCGCATCTCGCGGATGCGCGCCATGATGCGCGCGGCCCGCTCGGGCACGTGGTGGTCCAGCCACTCCTGGAACAGCGGGTTGACCTCCCAGGGCAAGCGCACGATGCTGTGGTGGATGGCATGGGCGCCCGCCTGCGCGGCGGCCTCGACGATGCGCTCGATCTCGGGCTCGTTGAGGAAAGGGATGATGGGCGCGACGTTCACGCCCACGGGCACGCCCGCATCGGCCAGTTGGCGCACGGCGTCCAGGCGGGCCCAGGGCGCGGCCGCTCGCGGCTCCAGGATGCGGCTCAAACGCCCGTCCAGCGTGGTGACGCTGACCATCACGTAGCACAGCTGGCGTTCGGCGGCACGGGCCAGCAGGTCGAGGTCGCGCAAGACACCTGCCGACTTGGTGACCAGGGTGAAGGGGTGGTGACAGGCGTCGAGCACCTCAAGCACGGCACGCGTCAGGCGCCACTCGCGCTCGATGGGTTGGTAGACGTCGGTGGCCGAGCCCAGGTTGATGGGGCTGCAGACGTAAGCCGGTTTTTGCAAGGCGGCGCTCAGCCGCTCGGCGGCGTTGACCTTGGCCACCAGGCGGGTTTCGAAGTCCAGGCCTGGCGAGAGGTTGAGGTAGCTGTGCGTGGGCCGCGCGTAGCAGTAGATGCAGCCGTGCTCGCAGCCGCGGTAGGGGTTGAGGGCCTGGCTGAAGGGGATGTCGGGCGAGTCGTTGTGCGTGAGGATGCTGCGCGCCTGCTCGGGCGTGACCTCGGTGCGCAGGGGCGGCAGCTCGGCATCGCCGTCTGCCGTGAAGGCGGGCGCCTCGCCATCGCTGACCCGGTCGCGGGTGTCGAAACGGTGGGCCAGGCGCGTGGCCGTGCCCCGGCCCTTGAGCGGGTCGGCGCGTCGGCGCGGGTCGGGCAGCGGGGTGAAATCGTCGTCAGGCACACTGTATTTTCATACAGCATCCGTGCCTTCACAAGCCCCGGTTCACAAGCCCCGGCTCACGACCACGTCACGCTCGCGGAGAACACATAGCCCGCGCCATACACCGTCTTGATGGTGCGCGGGTCCATCGGGTCGGCCTCGATCTTGCGGCGCAGGCGCGAGATGCGCACGTCGATGCTGCGATCGGTGGGCGACAGGCCGCGGTGGCCGACCAGCTGTTCGCGGCTGAGGATCTGGTGCGGGCGTTCCAGGAAGGCACGCAGCACCTGCACCTCGGCCACGCCCAGCAGGTGTTCGGTGCCATCGTCGGCGCGCAGCAGGTTGGCGGCGCAGTCCAGCGTCCAGCCCGAGAAGCTGGCATAGCGGCGCGGCGTGCCGCTGACCAGGCCGGTGCGCGGCGCCCGCCGGCGCAGGATGCTGCGCACGCGGGCCACGAGCTCGCGCGGCTCGAAGGGCTTGGTGACGTAGTCGTCGCCGCCCAGCTCCAGGCCCATGACGCGGTCCACGGTGTGACCGCGCCCCGTGAGGATCAGCACCCCGGCGTGCGACTGCTGCGAGATCTGGCGGATGAGCTCCAAGCCGTCCATGTCGGGCAGGCCCAGGTCCACGATGCACAGGTCGGGTTTGAGGGTTTGCAATCGCCGCAGCGCCGCTGCACCGGTGCTGAAGCCCTCGGCACTGAAGCCAAAGTCGGCCAGCACCGACAGCACCAGGCGCGCGATGGCCAGGTCGTCTTCGACCACGAAGACCAGCGCGGGCGTCTGCGTGTCACCGGTGCCGCCGGTGCCGCGGCCGTCACGGCCATCATCTGGCGGCAAAGGCGGCAAACGCGCATGGGGCAAGGCGCTCATGTGCCAGCCTCCATCGCGCCCAGTGCCGTCAGCGCCCGGGCCAGCTCGGCCGTGGTGAAGGGCTTGGCCAGCACGGGCAGGTCGGCCAAGGCGTCCATGCCGGGGGCACAGCCGCTCATCAGCAGCACATGCCGCGCCAGGCCTTCGCTGCGGGCTTCGCGGACCAGGGCGCGGCCGTCCAGGCTGCCGGGCATCATGATGTCGCTGAGCAGCAAGGTGATGCCGTCCATGCGCTGCAGGATCTCCAAGGCCTCCTGCCCATGGCCGGCTTCGATGACGGCATAGCCCAAATCCAGCAGGCTGCGGCGCACGACCTTGCGCACATCGGCATCGTCCTCCACCAGCAGGGCCACACCACGGCGGGTGGCCCCGGGCACAGGCCCGGGCTCGTCCAGCGGGGCCAGCTCGACCGGGCACTCGGCCGCGGGCAGCCACAGGCTCACCACCGTGCCCTCGCCGGGTCGGCTGCGCACGTCCACCACCCCGCCCGACTGCCGCACGAAGCCATAGACCATGGCCATGCCCAAGCCCGTGCCAGAGCCCGGCCGCTTGGTCGTGAAGAAGGGCTCGAACACGCGCGCCAGCGTGGCCGCGTCCATGCCCACGCCCTGGTCTTGCACCTCGATGCAGACGTGCGGCCCGCGCTGCAGCTGCAAGGCCGCGGCCTGGGCGGCATCGACCTGGCGCGTGCGCACACGCACGTCGATGTGGCCGGTGGCGGGCGTGGCGTCGCGCGCATTGAGGATGAGGTTGACCAGCGCGTTTTCCAGCTGCATGGCATCGGCCCAGACCCAGGCGGCATCGTCACCGGTGTGGGCCTGCAGGCTCAGCCAGGCCGGCAAGGCGGGGCGCACCAGGCGCACCACCGAGGCCACGAGGGCACCGACATCGACAGCGCCCGCTTGCAGGGGCTGCTGGCGCGCGAAGGTCATGAGGCCGCGGATGAGCTCG
>CAIQIL010000264.1 GCA_903871865.1 uncultured Burkholderiales bacterium | reverse complement strand
CGGCTGCACAGGCTGCGCCTCAGCGGCCTGCGCGAGCAAGGGCCACAGCGCGAGCGCCGCCGCCCGCAGTTTCAGCGTGAAAGAAGGTGTGTTTGGCATGGAATGCAGCTTAGCGGGAGTCTCACTACACTGGGCAGCCCTGCCCCCTTGATGCCCATGACCGCCGCCACCGCCTTGCCAGCCCTGCCCGCCCTGCCCCATCTGAGCCACCGGGACCCCTCGCACTGCAGCGCCTGTGGCGCGGCCTCCCCGCAGCCTTTGGGCGACAAGGACTTCGCCTACAGCTGCAACGACCACTTCGCAGGTGCGGCGCAGTTCCCACCGGCCGACGCGCCCGTGCGCTACCACCGCTGCGGCAGCTGCCAGTTCACCTTCACCGCGGCGCTGGACGGCTGGTCACCGCAGGACTTCCAGGCCCACATCTACAACGCCGACTACGTGCGCGCCGACCCGGTGTTCGCCGACGTCCGCCCCACGCGCAACAGCCAGATGGTGGCGGCCCTGTGGAACCGCGCCCTGGAAAGCACCGTGGTGCTGGACTTCGGCGGCGGCGACGGCACCTTCGCGCGCCGCCTGCAGGCCATGGGCCACCGCTGCCACACCGTGGACCCCTTCCACGGCGAAGACACGCCCGAGCTGCTGGACAGCTACGACCTCATCACCTGCTTCGAGGTCATCGAGCACGTGCCCCATGGCGACCTTGATGGCTGGTTCACCACCCTGCTCGGCCACCTGAGCCCGCAAGGCACCGTGCTGCTGAGCACCGAGCTGCTGGACGCCGACATGGCCCTGAGCAACTGGTACATCGCCCCGCGCAACGGCCACATCAGCCTGAGCACCGCGGCCAGCCTGCGCGCCCTGGCCGCGCGCCATGGTTTGAGCGTGTTCAGCGTCAACCATGAGATGCATGTGCTGCGCAGGGTGTGAGGGTGATGGGCCCTGCGGCCCCCATCGCATGTTCAGGGGTGAACCGGGTTGGCTGAGGCGCCCTGGGCCTGGGGTGGTGTGTCGCTGGGGTTCGCCGGGCTGGGGTTCACCGGGCTGGGGTTCACCCGACCGGGGGTGGGACAAGCGGGGGCGGGGCCGAGGAGTTGATCGCCATCCCAGCGCTGGCCGCACCAGCAGTGCCCTTCGGGGTCGATGATGCAGGTGCCGCTGCCGCAGCAGCGCGGGTCGTCAGACATGGGGATCCTTGGTTGGCTGGTGCGCGATGTTGCGCCGCGGAAGGCGCAACGCTGGGGCCCCGCGCGCACTTGTCCCGACTTTGTCTCCGACCTCGGTCCGCCCAGGCTGGCTGCGCACGCTGGGTTCACCGAACCCACAGCACCTCAAACTGCTGACGGCTTGGCGCGCCCTGTAGCGACACCTCATCCCCCTCGCATTTGCCCAGCATGGCCCCGCCCAAAGGGGCTTCGCTGCTGATGACCTGAACGCGCTGATCGCCGCAGACCAACTGCATGCTGCCCCCATCCGGGCCCAGAAAGAACTGTTGCTGCCGGTCGTCGGCACCGACCAGGCAGACCAGCGCGCCGAGCTGGATGCCTTGGCTGGCGTCGCAGGGGCGCGGGCGGAATTGGCGCCAACGGGCCATCGCCTGGCGGATGGCCTCGGCGCGACGCGCTTGGCCGGTCGCCAGGTAGGCGGCTTCGAGCCCCAGGGTGTCGTATTTGTTTTCGGCGATGTTTTCTTCGTGCGTCGCCGTTTCATGGGCCACCCGCGCCGCCTGCTCGGCTTGCAGCAGGTCTTCGGCGAGCCGTTCCAGCACCTGCTGCTGCAGCCAGAGTTTGTCCATGGTGAAAGGTGGTCATGTCGAACAAGCGGGGACGGGTCTGGATTATGTCGGGAGAGAATCGCGGCCTGGACTGCCCCCTGTTGGTGCCGCCAGCCCCCTCATGACCGACACCCCCTACACGACCTTGCCGCAGTGGCCCCACGCCCATCCAGCCAGCGGCGCCAGCGCCACCCTGAAATGCCTCAACGAGGATTTCAGCGTGACCGAACTGCCGCTGCAACTGCCCTCCGGTGAGGGCGAACACATCTGGCTGGACATCGAAAAGAACGGGGCCAACACCGCCTTCGTCGCCCAGCAACTGGCCGAGGCCGCCGGCGTGCAGGAAAGGGACGTGGGCTATGCCGGCCTCAAGGACCGCTGGGCCATCACCCGCCAGTGGTTCAGCATCTACCTGCCGAGCGGCAAGACCGGCGAGACGCCCGACCTGACCCAGCTTCAGCACCCGGAATTCAAGGTGCTGGGCCAGAGCCGCCACGTGAAAAAGCTGCGCCCCGGTGACCTGCAAGGCAACCGGTTCCGCATCGTGCTGCGCGACGTGACCGGCGGCCCAGGCGCCATCGAAGCCATCGAGGCCAACCTGAAGGCCATTGCCGCACAGGGCGTGCCCAACTACTTCGGCGCGCAGCGTTTCGGCTTCGAGGGCGGCAACGTCGAGCAAGGCCGGGCCATGCTGGCGCGTGAGATCCGCGTGCGCAATCCGAAGAAAAAGGGCATCTACCTGTCGGCGGTGCGCTCCTTCGTCTTCAATGAGGTGCTGGCGCTGCGCATCCAGCAGGGGCTCTGGGGCCAGACCCTGCCCGGTGACGTGATGGACGAGGCGGGCCGGCCCACCGGACCACTCTGGGGACGCGGCCGCGTGAGCACCACCGACCAGGCGCAGGCCCTGGAAAACGGCGTGGCCGGGCGTCACGCCACCTTGTGCGACGGCATGGAACACGCCGGCCTGGACCAGGAGCGCCGCGCCCT
>CAIQIL010000263.1 GCA_903871865.1 uncultured Burkholderiales bacterium | reverse complement strand
TTCGAACTTGCCGCCGCCCAGGGCCTTGATGGCGCTGGACTGGAAGCTCGCCTTGGGGAATCTGGCGGTGCCGAACCACTCGGGCTTGGACAGCTCGCGGTCGGCATCGGCGTTCAACGCCACGCTGCCCAGGTCCAGGCTGAACGCGATCTTGCTGGTGGCCGGGGCCTTGGGGTCGAAAGCCGACTGCACCTGGAAGGCCTTGAAGCGGCCCTGCAGGGGCACGCCCAACTGCTTGGCCACGAAGGTGACCTCGCTCTTGGCGGGCACCAGCGTTTGAGGCGCGGCGGCGGCAGGCTGGGCCAGGGCCGACCCAGCGGCCAGCGTGGCCAGGGCGGTCAGCGCCACGGTCAAGGAACGGCGAGAGATCATGGAAAACTCCTTGGCAGGCAAGATGGGGTGGGGAGGTGTCGGGAGGACTCAGCGTCCCGGACGCATGCGGTCCAGCAGGCCATCGCGGTCGATGAACTGGTGCTTGAGCGCCGCCGCCACGTGCAGGCCCACCAGCCCGATCAGGCCCCAGGCCGCCAGGGCGTGCAGGGGCTTGAGCGCATCGGCCAAGGCAGGGTTGGGCGACACCAGATCAGGCAGCGGCAGCACGCCGAACCACACGATGGGGTAGCCCTTGGCCGAACTGTAGGCCCAACCCAGCAGTGGCACGGCGAAGAACAGCAGGTACATCAGGTGGTGGGTGCCGTGGTAGGCCACGCGCTGCCAGCTGGGCATGGCCTGTGCGATGCGGGCCGGCAAGGCGGGCGGGCGGTGCGTCAGGCGCCAGACCAGGCGCAGCAGCGACAGCGCCAGGATCGTCACCCCGGCCCACTTGTGCCAGTTGATGAGCTTGAGCTTGTTGGGCGAGAACGGCAGGTCCTCGACGTAGAGGCCCACCGAGAACGCGGTGAGGATGGCCACGGCCAGCACCCAGTGCAGCAGCATGGCCACCGCGGTGTAGCGCAACGGGGCGGGGTTCAAATCGGGTTGGGACGGGGTTGTCATGGAAGTCACCTCCAGGGGCTGTGCATCACCATCGTCAGCGTAAGGACCCACCCATTCAAGCAGGTTGAGTGGGATTCACGCCAAGCTTCAAATCATTTGAATGTGTCGGCGCAAGCCCCCTTGCCTTTCACGGCCTGACTACAGTTCAATGGCAATGACGCCGATGCCCCAAGCAAGGTGGTGAAAAGTCCATGCAGACATCCGCGACATCTTCGCTCTCCGACTGGCTGCTGAGCGCCGACCCCAAGCAGCGCCTGCGCATCCAGCGCTCGCTGCTGGCCGCCAACGTGTTCCTGGCGTGCTGCGGCCTGCAGGCCTATGCCGTGTGGATGGGCTTCATGAAGGCGCAAGACGCCACCTGGCTGTCGGGCGCCATCGTCGCCAACTGCCTGCTGTGGTACGCCGTGCTGCGCTCGGGCCTCAACCTGCGCTTCGCCGACCCGGCCCTCACCCTGCCCCAGATCCTGGCGGCCCTGACCATCATCATCGGGGCCTACTCCGTCACAGGCCCGGTGCATGGCTCGACCATGATGCTGCTGGTGCTGGTGCTCGTGTTCGGTGTCTTCAACCTGCAGCCGCGCGGCGCCCGCATCGCCGCAGGCTACACCGTGGTGGCCATGGGCGTGGCCCAGGGCGTGATGATGGCGCGCGACCCGGTCAACTACCCCTTCAAGCTGGAGATCGTGCACTTCCTGCTGACGGCGGCCATCGTGCCGACCATCTCCTCGCTGGCCGCCCAGCTCAGCAGCCTGCGCGCCCGGCTGCAAAGCCAGAAGGACGAACTGGGCCAGGCGCTGGTGCGCATCCAGATCCTGGCCACACGCGACGAGCTCACCGGCCTCGTCAACCGGCGCCACATGATGGACGTGCTGCACCAGCACCGCAAGCGCCTGGAGCGCACCGGCCACCACCGCTTCTGCCTGGCGCTGATCGACCTCGACCACTTCAAGCGCGTCAACGACACCCATGGCCACGGCGTGGGCGACGAGGTGCTGCGCAACTTCGCCCTGATCGCGCAAAAAGCCCTGCGCGACACCGATGTGCTCGCCCGCTGGGGCGGCGAAGAGTTCCTGATGCTGCTCAACGACACCACCACCGAGCAGGCCAACGTCGGCCTGGAGCGCGTGCGCGACATGGTGGCCGGCGCCACGATGTCCGCGGCGGTGCCCGAGCTGCGCACCACCTTCTCGGCCGGGCTGACCGCCTACGACTGCGCCGAGCCCCTGGACGCCTGCATCGAACGCGCCGACCGGGCCCTGTACGCCGCCAAAGCCGGGGGCCGCAACCGCACGGCCGTGGAGCCGACGCCGCCACCCGCAGCCCCGCCCGCCAACGCCGCGCCCCAACGGCAAAGTGATGCAGCAAGCATCATCTGAAACCACCCACAAGGGCGCTGGTGCATCCGCGCCGCTCGCGTTATGCTCCTTGCAAGGGCCGACGTGTGCAACGAGGTGCCCCACACAACATTCAGAAGACGGTTGACCGGGGCTCACCACCCCTCGGTCGATGCCGTGGAGGCGGGGCCCAGGTCTGTGCAAGCCGGGTTCCGTGGGTGGTGACTGTCCTAGCAGTGCCATGTCGAGCTTGTCCTCAGGAGTCCCGGGGCCGTCGGGTGTGTCCGACCCCTTCCCCCACGCCCCGGCCCCCGACCGCGATGCGGTGGCGGCA
>CAIQIL010000262.1 GCA_903871865.1 uncultured Burkholderiales bacterium | reverse complement strand
CGCCTGCAGACCTTGCTGCAAGCCCAGGGGCTGGCGGTGCGCGTCAACGCCCAGCCGGCCGTGGCCGCGCCGGGCGAGGTCGTGCTGCTGGAGGCGTCGGGCCTGCACAGCAACCGCGACGCCTTCGTGCGCCTGAGCCAGGCCCACCTCATCGTGCTGGTGGTCGAGGCCCGCGCCAGCACCGTGCCGGTGGTGGAGAACGCCTTGGGTGTGTTGCGCACGGCCTTCCGCAAGGTCGACGGCGTCATCCTCAACCGCCGCCGCTTCGAGGTCCCGCCTCACGTGCTGCGCTGGCTCCAGCGCTGAAAGACCCGCATGCGCCTGGCCCTGCTGTCGCCCCTGCCGCCCGAGCAAACGGGCATCGCCGATTACGCGGCGCACTGCCGCACGGCCCTCAACCAGGCAGGCGTGGACGTGCTCACGCCCTTGCAAGGCCAGCGCCCGATCACGTCCCTGGCCACGGCCAAGGCCTGGGTGGCCGAGCGCGACTGGCGCCGCATCGACGTGGTCCACGCCGAGCTGGGCGGTGGCCGCCACTCCGAATTCCTGACCTTGTGCGCGCTGGCGTCCCTGCCCAACCGGCCGGCGCTGTCGGTCACGGTGCACGACCCCGAGCGCCTGATCTGGAAGCCCGTCAACGGCCTGTGGCGCGCGGTGAACGCGTCGTCGTTGCTGCCGCGTGCGGCCAAGCAGGCCGTGGCCTTGCTGTCCGACCCCGTCACGCTGATGAGCGAGCGCGCCCTGGCCCGCAAGCTCGACGGCGTCGTGGCCCTGACGCAAACCGGTGCCGACCGCCTGGCCAAGCGCATGAAGCTGGCGCCAGGGCGCGTCAGCGTCATCCCCCACGGCGTGCTGAGCTTGCCGCAGCGCCCCTTGCCCGACCTGCACGATGCGCTGGGCGAGGTCGCCATCAAGGTGCTGTACTTCGGCTTCATCTACAGCGGCAAGGGCATCGAAGATTTGCTCGATGCGGTGGGCCGCTTGCGCAACGAGGCGCCCGAAGTCGCCGGTCGCATCCAGGTGACGATCGCCGGTGGCACGGCGCCCGACATCGCTTTCGGCGGCCAGGGCAGCTACCTCGACCAGCTGCGCGAACGTGCCGCCAAGCGCGGCCTGGCCGGCCAGGTGAGCTGGGAGCTGGACATCGACGAGCACGACATCGCCGACCTCATCCAGCGCCACCACGTGATGGTGTTGCCCTACCGCGAGTCGGCCAAGCTGGCGCTGTTGGGCCAGATGCGCGGCACCAGCGGGGCCCTGGCCTGGGCGATCGGCTGCGGTCGCGGCGCCATCACCTCGGACGCCCGCGCCTTCGCCGAAGAGATCAGCCACGGCAATGGCGCGGCCTACCGCCAGGGCGATGTGCCGGCGCTGGCCATGCGCTTGCGCGAGGTCGTCGAGCAGCCCGAGCTGCTGCTGCAATGGGCCCAGCAGGCCAGCTTGCTGGCCCAGGCGCGGGCCTGGCCCACCACGGGCCAGCGCTTCCTGGGGCATTTCCAGCGCGTGGTGGCGCGTGCCGAGCAGGTGCGGGGCGCGCGCGCCCAGGTGGGCGGCGATTCGGG
>CAIQIL010000261.1 GCA_903871865.1 uncultured Burkholderiales bacterium | reverse complement strand
TACCCCGCGCTGGAGGACTACCAGATCGACATCATGATCGGCGAGGGGCCGGCGGCGCGCTCCATCAAGCTCGACCTGCAGCCTTTCACCCTGGTGGGTGCGACCACGCGCGCCGGCATGCTGACCAACCCGCTGCGCGACCGCTTCGGCATCGTCGCGCGGCTGGAGTTCTACACGCCCGAGGAGTTGCAGCGCATCGTGACGCGCTCGGCGGGCCTGCTGGGCGCCCCGATCGATGCGGTGGGTGCGATGGAGGTGGCGCGGCGCTCGCGCGGCACGCCCCGCATTGCCAATCGATTGCTGCGGCGGGTGCGCGACTATGCCGAGGTCAAGGGCGACGGCCGCATCGACAAGGGCATGGCCGACAAGGCGCTGGCGATGCTGGACGTGGACCCGATCGGCTTCGACGTGATGGACCGCAAACTGCTGGAGGCCATCATCCACCGCTTCGATGGCGGGCCGGTGGGCCTGGACAACGTGGCAGCGGCCATCGGCGAGGAGCGCGAGACCATCGAGGATGTGATCGAGCCCTACCTGATCCAGCAAGGCTTCCTGCAGCGCACGCCGCGTGGGCGCATCGCCACGGCGGCGGCGTTCAGGCACCTGGGGCTGGCTGCGCCTCAGGATGGGGACGTGCCGGGCGACGCTTGATGGGCGAGCGCCTGGTCGGGCCTGATCTGCGGATCAGCGCCGGCGCAGCAGGTGCACGTACTCGGGCTGGCCGTTGACCTCGTTGGCTTGCTGTTCGACCAGGTCGTTGCCGGTCTGGCGGGCGAAGGCCTGGAAGTCGCGCACGGAGCCAGGATCGGTGGCCAGCACTTTGAGCACCTCGCCGCTGTGCATGTCCGACAGGGCCTTCTTGGCCTTGAGGATGGGCAGCGGGCAGGTGAGGCCGCGGGCGTCGAGTTCCTTGTGGATGTCCATGGCTGCCATCATGCAGGAAAGACGCCGGTGGACAAATAGCGGTCGCCGCGGTCGCACACGATGAAGACGATGGTGGCGTTGCTCAGCGTTTGCGCGAGTTGCAGCGCAGCCCAGCAGGCACCAGCGGCCGAGATGCCGCAGAACAGGCCTTCTTCGCGGGCCAGGCGGCGGGCCATGTCTTCGGCATCGGCCTGGCTGACGTAGATGAGTTCATCGACGCGGCTGGGCTCGTAGATCTTGGGCAGGTAGGCCTCGGGCCATTTGCGGATGCCGGGGATGCGCGAGCCTTCCTGCGGCTGCGCACCCACGATGCGCACCTCGGGATTCTGTTCTTTCAGGAACTTCGAGACACCGGTGATGGTGCCGGTCGTGCCCATGGCGCTCACGAAGTGCGTGACGCGGCCGTGGGTGTCGGCCCAGATTTCGGGGCCGGTGGTGTCGTAGTGCACCGAGGGGTTGTCGGGGTTGGCGAACTGGTCAAGCACCACGCCCTTGCCTTCGCGGACCATCTGGTCGGCGAGGTCGCGGGCGTATTCCATGCCGCCGCTCTTGGGCGTGAGGATGAGCTCGGCGCCGAAGGCCTTCATGGTCTGGGCGCGCTCGATCGAGAGGTCCTCCGGCATGATCAGCACCATGCGGTAGCCACGGATGGCTGCGGCCATGGCCAGCGCGATGCCGGTGTTGCCCGAGGTGGCTTCGATGAGGGTGTCGCCCGGCTGAATGTCACCGCGCTCTTCGGCACGGCGGATCATGTTGATGGCGGGGCGGTCTTTCACCGAGCCGGCCGGGTTGTTGCCTTCGAGCTTGGCGAGGATGACGTTGCCGCGGGCGTCGCAGTCGGCTCCGGGCACGCGTTGCAGGCGGACCAACGGGGTTTTGCCGATGGCGTCTTCAAGGGTGGGGTAGCTCATGCGCGATCCATGCCACTCTGGGCCACTCAAGACCCATCGGAGAGACTGAGAGACCATCGTGCCAGACAGGCGGCGGATGGTGATGCCAGTGTGGTGCCCCAGGACGGACTCGAACCGTCACTCCTTGCGGAACCGGATTTTGAATCCGGCGCGTCTACCGATTTCGCCACCAGGGCACTGGTGAGAGGCGCGAGGATAGCACAGCGCGAGCCAGCCTCGGAGCGTGACGGATGCCCGCATCGGCTGACACGCCATGGCCCCTGCGTCAGCCCGGCGCAACGGGTGGGCGCCAGTCGGGCCTATCATGCGGAGTCATTCCACCTCCCCCGTTGAGCCCATGCCGCCGCTGCCCCCCGTCACCCAGGCACTCATCCTCGTCAACGTGGCCCTGTTTTTCCTGGACGAACTGCTGGGGCGCGCACTGACATTCAACATGGCGCTGTGGCCGCTGCAAAGCGGTGGCTTCATGCCCTGGCAGGTGCTGACCTACGCCTTCCTGCATGGCTCGCTGGGCCACCTGTTCTTCAACATGCTGGGCCTGTGGATGTTCGGCAGCGAGCTGGAACGCATCTGGGGCCAGCGCCGTTACATGGAATTCCTGGGTGCCAGCGTGCTGACGGCCGCTGCCACGCAGTTGCTGATCTCGGCCGCCTTCGGCTGGGGCAACCCGACGGTGGGCGCCTCGGGCGGGCTGTTCGGGCTGCTGCTGGCCTTCGGGATGATGTTCCCGGAGCGCACCATCATGCCGCTGTTCCCGCCCATCCCGAT
This sequence comes from uncultured Burkholderiales bacterium, assembly GCA_903871865.1. GTDB lineage: Bacteria > Pseudomonadota > Gammaproteobacteria > Burkholderiales > Burkholderiaceae_C > Aquabacterium. The sequence continues at coordinate 294 of CAIQIL010000261.1, read as the reverse complement.
GAAGGCCAAGGTCTTCGTGGCGGTGTACGGTGGCCTGGAGCTGTTCATGGGCGTGACCGGCACCTCGTCGGGCGTGGCGCACTTTGCGCACCTGGGCGGCATGCTGGGCGGCTGGTTGATGCTGCGTTTCTGGCGCGGCCAGCCGCCGTTCAAGTCGCGCCGTGGCTCTGGCCGCGGCCGCTTCTGAGCCGGACCCAGCCTGAGGACACGGCAATGCCTGCCGTGATCAAGAGCAGTGCGCAAGGGTGGTACCAGCGGGGCCATTGGCCCAGGAACAGCGCGGACCACAGCGCC
>CAIQIL010000260.1 GCA_903871865.1 uncultured Burkholderiales bacterium | reverse complement strand
GGTGAGCGCGAAGGGCAGCAAAATCAAGTGCGCAGTTTAGTCCTTCTGCCTGGGTGACCGTGTTGACCGCGGATGCATCCGGCTGACGTCCGGTGTCATCAGCGTCACCTGGGCGCGGCTGGGCTAAGCTTGGCACATGCGCTTCGAACACCTCATCGAGATCAACTCCCCTCGCGTCAGCATCGGCACCGTGGTGCCACCGTTCACGCGCGAGCAGCTGTGGCGGGGCCTGATGGTCCGCGTGCAGACGCCGCAGCGCTTCCCCATGGGCCCGGAGCGCTGCGACTGGACCGAGACCGAACCTGGCCGCATCCAGCGCACGGTGCATTTCGGCCAGCACGTCATGCACGATGAGGTCGTGGCCGAGCCCGGGCAGCGCCTGGTCTTCACGCCCCAGGCCCATGGCGACACCGCCCCCATCCGCCTGAGCATCGCCATCGAGGAGCCCCAGGCCGGCCAGATGGTGCTGCGTTTCACCTACGAGGCTCTGGCCGCGCAGACGGCCGAGGAGGCCTACTACAACGACTACCGCCACAACGCCTGGCTGCACAACGACCGCGACATGGTCCGCACCCTGCGCCAGTGGCTGTCAGACGAGGGCCTGTGACACCGGCTCGGGGTCGGCGTTGGCTTTGCCGGGGACGTCGCCGCGTGGCAGCCGCAGCGTGAAACAGCTGCCCTGACCGGCCTCGCTGCGCACCGTCACGCTGCCGTGCATGCGCTGCAGCAATTGCCGCACGATGTACAGGCCCAGGCCCGTGCCTTCGATGTGGGCCGATCCCCGCGTGGGCCGCTTGAAGGGCTGGAAGAGCTCGGCTTGCTCGGCCTCGGTCATGCCCAGGCCGGTGTCGCAGATGTCGACGACGATGGCATCGGTGTCCTCGCGCGCCGACACGCTGAGCTGGCCCCCTTCGCGGTTGTACTTGCAGCCGTTGCTCAGGAGGTTGATGAAGACCTGCTGCAGGCGCTGCGGGTCGGCCATCACCAGCAAGGGCGTGGTGGGCAGGGCATCGACGATGTGCACGTGGCGCTCTGCGCCGATGGCGGCGACGAGGGGCAGGCAGTCCCGCATGGCTTGCTGCAGCACCAGGGGCTGCGGGCGCATGCTGACCTCGCCGGCCTCGACCTTGCTGAGGTCCAGCACGTCTTCGACGAGCGCCAGCAGTTGCTGCCCGGCGCGCAGGATCCATTGCACCTGCTGGTGCTGGGGCGCCGACATGCCGCTGCTGCGGTCGAGGTCGAGCAGTTGTGCGAAGCCGAGGATGGCGTTGAGCGGCGTGCGCAGCTCGTGGCTGAGGCGCGAGAGGAAGGCACGCTGGGATGCCGCCACGCGCTCGGCAGCATCCCGCTGGACCTGGGCCTGGGCCTGGGCGACCTCGTCGGTCACATCGCGCAGCACACCCATCAGGTGGGGGCCGCGGTGCAGGTGAAGGCGTCCGACGCGGCCGGTGTTTTCGACGTGGCGGACGCGGCCATCGGGCTGCACCACGCGGTAGCGCAGGGTGGCGATGTGGCCGTGCTGGATGGCGGCGTCGAGTTGCCTTTGGGTGGCCTCGCGGTCGTCGGGGTGGAGGCGCTGGCGCAGGGCTTCGCGGTCGAGGCTGACGGCCTGTGGCGCCAGGCCGTGCAACTCGGCGGCGCGTGCGTCCAGGGCGTAGTGCTGGCCGTCGATGTCGAGGTCGAAGCGGCCCAGACCTGAGGACAGCACGGCCAGGTCCCAGCGTTCGCGGGCCTGGTGCATGGCCTGGGCGTCGCGCTGGCGGCGCTGCAAGGTGCGCAGGGCGACCCAGGTGTAGGCGCCCGACATCAGCAGCGCGGCGGCCAGCAGGCAGGCTTGCAGGATGTTTTCGGTGGTGTGGGCGGCGTCGTTGAGGCTGCCGATGAACTGCTTTTCCTGCACCAGCAGGCGCTGGTTGATGTCCCGGATGCGGGCCCGGGTGTTTGCGGGGGTGTGGGCCTGGGATGCCGTGCCGATGGCGGTGCGGTGCTGCGCAGCCACGGCGCGCAGCTCGGCCAGCAGGAGGTCGCCGGCTATCCAGGCTTGCAGGGCGTCGCGGAAGATCCAGGTCTGGCCGAACAGGCGGAACAGGCCGATCATGCCGTCGATGTCGCTGGCCCGGTTGCCTCCGGCCAGGAAGCCCGCGCGTGCGGCTGGCACATCGACGGGGTCGCGCAGCATGGCTTCGCGGGCATGGCGGTCGCCATCGCTGACTTGCAGGGCGGCTTCGAAGCGGGCGAAAGCCTGCGGGTCACCGGACTGAACGTGGGCGTCGAGCGCCATCACCGCGTCGCTGCGGGCCTTGGACCACAGGCTTTCGCCGGTGACGTAGGCACGCACGGCGGCCATCATGTGCAGGCTGCCCACGCCGATGCCACACAGCAGGGCCAGCACCAGCAACGGTGGACCCAGCACCATCAGCCGCAGGTGTGGCTCGGTCGCCGTGGGCGGAGGGGTGGGCTGGTCTTGGGGGTGATCGGTCAGGTGATCGGGCATCTGGACGCGGCCTCCCGGTGACCTGGGTTGGAGCCCCAGCATGACGCAGCGGCTGGCGCCGCGTCATCGGGGATTCCACCGGGCGGCGGACGGCCTCAGAGCACGGGGTGCGGCAAATCGGGGTCACCGACCGGATGGGGCCCGAGCTCGCTGCGCCCCAGTTTCACCGCGGAGCGCAGCGCCGGCACCGATGCCTGCATGGCCGCGGCGTTCAGGCCCAGGCCGCGCACCACGCACAGCGCCGCCGGCTGGCAGGCGGCGAAGCGGCGCACATCGGCCGGTGTGAGCAGGCCGCCGATGGCCACGACCGGCGCGGGGCTGTGGGCCAGCCACCAGCGCAGGTTGTCTTCGCCCTGGGGCTGCCAGGGCATGTCTTTGGTGGTGGTGGCTTGCACCGGGCCGCAGGCGATCAGGCTGGCGCCGCAACCGGCAGCGCGGGCGAGCTCCCAGAGGCTGTGCGAACTCAGGCCGAGCATGATGCGGTCGCGTTCGGCCAGCAGGCGCGCGCGCTCGTCGGGGCTCAGGGCCTGCAGGTCTTCCTGGCCCAGGTGGACGCCCAGACGGAAGCCGGGTTCGGCCGCCATGCGCGGCGGCAAGGCCAGGGCGGCGCGCCAGTGGTCGTTGACGAAGAGCTGCGCGCCGGCCTGTGCGGCATCGGCCAGGCTGGCATCGAGCTGGGCTTGCAAGGCCTGCAGGCTGGCGGGGTGCTTGTGGCGCAGCTGCACGCAGCGCAGGCCGGCGTCCAGGGCCGATTGCAGCAGGGCGTGGTCGGGCAGGATGCCGTAGAGGCCGTCGGTGGGCGGGGTGAAGGGGGCGAACAGCGGCGGGGCGCTGGGGGTGTCCGGTGCGCCGGTGCCCAGGCTGAGTTGCCAGGGCAGGTCGGTGCCCAGGCCCAGCCAGGGCAGGGGAGCGCCGCCGCGCGCCGGGCCGGCGGCAAAGCCCGCACGCGCCTGGACCGGGCCCGCGCCGCGGCCTGCCGCTTGGCCTTGCGCCAGGGCCTGGCGGGTGAGCATGTGGGCCAGCACGATGGCATCGGCATCGGCGTGCCCCAGGGCCCAGGCGCCTGCCACGCCGCTGGCGAAGGTGCAGCCGCTGCCGTGGTGGTGGGGGGTGTCCAGGCGCGGCGCGCACAACCAGCCTTGGGCTTGCGGGGTGTCCAGCCAGTCCAGGCACCAGGCCTGGCCGTTCGGGGTGCGCACCTCAGGGGGCGCGTCGCCACCGGTGATGACCACGCTGCGCGCGCCCAGAGCGCGCAGGGCCGCGGCCAAGGCGGGCAGGGTGTCTCGCGGGCCGTCGTGGCCGCCTGCTTGTTGCAACAGCAGGCGCGCCTCAGCGCGGTTGGGCGTGAGCACGGTGGCGCGCGGCAGCAGCCACTGGCGGTAGGCCTGGCGCACGTCCTCGCTGGCAAAGGGTGCGCCGCCGGCCGAGGCGCCCAGCACCGGGTCCACGACCAGGGCCAGTTGGCGGTGCGGGTCCTGCCCTGCGGGCGTGCGGGCGCGGAAGTGATCGACACACTGCGCCACCAGGCGCACGGCGGCCACGCTGCCCAAGAGGCCGGTTTTGATGACGCTGGGCGCGAGGTCTTCGGCCAAGGCCTGCAGCTGGGCCTGGAGCAGGTCGGGCGGCACCGGCCAGACGGCCTCCACGCCTTGCGAGTGCTGGGCAGTGAGGGCCGCGGCCACGGGGCACAGGTGCACGCCCAGGGCGTCGGCGGCGCGCTGGTCGGCGCTCAGGCCGGCACCGCCGGCGGTGTCCAGGCCGGCGATGCTCCAGACGATGGGGGGCGATGGGGTCATGGGCGTGGCGTCGCTCACAGCAGCACGAAGGGTTGGCCGCCGACGGGCGTGGTCGCCACGGCGACGTCGCTGGTCGGCATCAGGCCGGCGCGGAAGCCCTCGCGGCCGGCAGTCACGGCGTGGCGGAAGGCGCGGGCCATGCGCACCGGGTCGGTGGCGTGCGAGACGGCCGAGTTCAGCAGCACGGCGTCCATGCCCAGCTCCATGGCGGCGGTGGCGTGCGAGGGCGCGCCCAGGCCCGCATCGACGATGAGGGTGATGCCGGGCAGGCGTGCGCGCAGCGTGCGCAGGGCCCAGGGGTTGAGCAGGCCCAGGCCTGAGCCGATGGGCGCCGCCCAGGGCATGAGGATGCGGCAACCTGCGTCGATCAGGCGCTGGGCGCTGACCAGGTCGTCGGTGCAATAAGGCAGCACCTCGAAGCCATCGGCCACCAATTGCCGTGCGGCATCGACCAGTTCGAAGGGATCGGGCTGCAGCGTCTGCTCATCGCCGACGACCTCCAGCTTGACCCAGTGCGTGCCGAGCAGCTCGCGCGCCATGTGGGCCAGGGCGATGGCCTCGCGCGCGCTGCGGCAGCCGGCGGTGTTGGGCAGCAGGTGGGCGCCTTGGGCGCGGGCCGTGTCTCGGATGGTTTGCACGAAGCCGTTGTCGCCGCTGCCACCGGGCACGGCCAGGGTGCGCTTGAGGCCCAGGGTCAGCACCTGGCTGCCCGAGGCGACGATGGCGTCTTGCAGGGCCTGGGGCGAGGGGTGGCCGGCGGTGCCCAGCAGGAAGCGGCTGTGCAGCACGGTGTCGCCGATGCGCCAGGTGTCGGCCGTGGTTTGGGTGGGCGCGTGGAGCGTGGGGCTCATGGCGGTCAGCCTCCGGTGATGGGGGAGAAGCACAGCACGGTGTCGCCATCGTGCAGGGGGTGGGCGCTGCGGGCGTGCCGCGCCACGAAGCTGCCGTTGACGGCGGTGGCGACCTGTGTGGCGTCGGTTGGCGAGCCTGTCAGCAGGGCCTCGACCGCATCGGCCAGGGTGCTGCCGGTGGGCAGGGCCAGCGGGCCGCGCTCGGTGTGGACGGTGAGGGTGGGGGCGGGGGTGGGGGCGGTCATGGGCGAAGCGGTCATGCGGTGTGCGCTGATGGCGCTGGGCAGGTGTCTGGCTGGTCTGGTAGCCCTGGCAATCCTGGGAGAGCGAGCGCCCGCAAGGCCTGCTGAACCAGCGCGGGCGCCAGCAGCCAGCCATGGCGGTACAGGCCGTTGATGCGCAGCAAACCGGGTTCGGTGTGGACGTGGGGGCGGTGGTCGGGCAGGGCCGGGCGCAGGTTGGCGTCCAGCCGCAGGATGCGGGCCTCGGCCAGGCCCGGCAGGATGCTGTGCGCCGCGGCCATCAGCTCCACGGCGCTGCGCAGTGTCATGGGCGCGCGGTCTTCGGTTTCCAGCTCGCTGGCGCCCACCAGCATGCGCTCGCCGGGGCGGGGCACGATGTACACGCGGTGGCGCGGGTGCAGCAGGCGCACGGGGCGCTGCAGCCGCACGCCGGGGGCATGCAGCCACACGACTTCGCCACGCACGCCACGCACCGGCAAGGTCGGGCGTGCGCCCACGCCACGCACGTCGCAGACCAGGTCGAAGCGCAATGGCGTGGGGCCTGCGCCCTGACCCGGCCAGACCATGCCCGGCGAGAGGTCGCGCACAGCTTGCGCCCAGTGCCATTGCACGCCCTTGGCATTGGCCTGCAGGGCCTGCAGGGTGGCCACCGTGTCGATGTGGCCTTCGCCGGGCAACAGCCAGGCGTGCAGGGGGCCGTTGCTGCCGTGCAAGTCGGGCTCCAGCGCTGCCAGCGCGGTCGCATCCAGGGCTTGTGCCCGGGCATGGGCGGGGAAGCCGGCGGCCTGCAACTCGGCCGGGCGGTCGAGGTGGGCGAGCATGCGCCGTGCCGCACCCAGGTCGGTGCCGTGGGCCACGAGCAGGCTGCCGTTTTGGGCGAAGTGGGGCGTGCCGAGGCGCTGCACGATGGCCTGCCAGTGCGCGATGCTCTGCCAGCCCAGCGCCGCCAGCGCGGGCTCGGCCGTCTCCAGCTCGGCCAGCGGGCTGAGCATGCCGGCGGCCGTGAAGCCGGCCGCACCGTGGCCGTCGTGGGCTGGGTGCGGGTGCGGCGCCGGGTCGAAGACATGCACTGCGTGCCCCTCGCGCGAGAAATGCCAGGCCAGCAAGCGGCCCAGCAGCCCCGCGCCCGCGATGCCAATCCGCAGGGTGCGCATCTGATCAGACCGGCTGGATGGGGATGTAGAGCTCGCCGCCGACCTGCTTGAACTCCTCGGACTTGGCGGCCATGCCTTGTTGCAGCGCATCGCCCTCGGCCACGCCTTGCTTCGCCGCGAACTCGCGCACCTCCTGCGTGATCTTCATCGAGCAGAACTTCGGCCCGCACATGGAGCAAAAGTGCGCCACCTTGGCGGCGTCCTTGGGCAGCGTCTCATCGTGGAAGTCGCGCGCGGTTTCCGGGTCCAGGCCGAGGTTGAACTGGTCCTGCCAGCGGAAGTCGAAGCGCGCTTGCGAGAGCGCATCGTCACGGGCGCGCGAGGCCGGGTGCCCCTTGGCCACGTCGGCCGCGTGCGCCGCGATCTTGTAGGCGATCAGGCCTTGCTTGACGTCGTCGTGGGTGGGCAGGCCCAGGTGCTCCTTCGGGGTCACGTAGCACAGCATGGCCGTGCCCATCCAGCCGATCATCGCAGCACCGATGGCCGAAGCGATGTGGTCGTAGCCGGGGGCAACGTCGATCGTCAGCGGGCCCAGTGTGTAGAAGGGCGCTTCAGCGCAGTGCTTGAGCTGCTCGTCCAT
>CAIQIL010000259.1 GCA_903871865.1 uncultured Burkholderiales bacterium | reverse complement strand
TCGGTCAACAGCCGTTTCCTGGACCTGAGCTTCAAGCTGGCAGACGAGTTCCGTGCTTTGGAGCCCGCCCTGCGCGACCTGCTGACCGCCTCGTTCAAGCGCGGCAAGATCGAGCTGCGCATGCAGCCCCAGCGCGCCGCCGACGCCGGTTGGCCCCAGCCCCAGCCCGAGCAGCTGCACACCCTGGCCCGCCTAGAGGGCACGGTGCAGAACTGGTTGCCCAAGGCCGGACCGCTGTCGGTCAACGAGGTGCTGAACTGGTGCCGGGCCGCGGCGCCTTCGGTCAAGCTGGAAGATGCCGCCCTGGAGTCTGCCCGCCAGGCCATCGCGGCCCTGACCGAGGCCCGCGAACGCGAAGGCGCCCGCCTGGTCGGGGTCCTGAAGGAGAAGCTCTCTGGGCTCAAGGCCCTGGCCGAGCAGGCCCAGCCCCTGGTGCCCCAGGCCGTGCAGCGCCAGCAGGAGCGCTTCGTCCAGAAGTACCAGGAGGCCTTGCAGGCGGTGGGCGGCAACGTGACGCCCGAGGTTGCCCAGGAGCGCGCCCTGCAGGAGGCGGCCGCCTACGCGCTGCGCATCGACGTGGACGAGGAGTTGCAGCGCCTGAAGGCCCACCTCGACGAGATCGGTCGCCTGCTGAAAAAAGGCGGCGAGGTCGGCAAGCGCCTCGATTTCCTCATCCAGGAACTGCACCGCGAGGCCAACACCCTGGGCTCCAAGGCCGCTGCCCTGGAGCTGACGCAGATCTCGGTGGACATGAAGGTCCTCATCGAGCAGATGCGCGAGCAGGTGCAAAACCTCGAATGAACCGGAACCGGCCATGACTTCGGCCCACGACCCACAGGACACTGCGATGGATTACCCCGGCAACCTCTTCGTCGTCTCGGCGCCCAGCGGCACGGGCAAATCCAGCCTGGTCAAGGCGCTGCTGGAGCTGGACTCGCACTTGCGGGTCAGCGTCTCGCACACCACCCGCGCCCCGCGTGGCCAGGAGCAGCACGGCCGCGAGTACTGGTTCACCTCGAAAGAGGAGTTCCAGGCCATGGTCGAGCGCGGTGACTTCTTCGAACACGCCGAGGTGCATGGCAATTGCTACGGCACTTCGCGCAAGGCCATCGAGGAGCGCATCCAGGGTGGCGAGGACGTCGTGCTGGAAATCGACTGGCAGGGCGCCCTGCAGATGAAGCAGGCGTTCCCCTACGCGGTGCTGATCTTCATCCTGCCGCCGAGCTACGAAGAGCTGTTGCAGCGCCTGAACCGCCGCGGCGAGGATTCGCCCGAAACCATCGAATTGCGCATGGCGAACGCGCGCATCGAGGTCGCGCAGGCGCAATACTTCGATTTCATCGTGGTCAATGCCCTGTTCGAGTCGGCTTTGTTCGATTTGAAGGCCATTGTTCACTCGCAGCGGTTAAAATATGCTGCTCAGCGTCGGAACAAGTCAGCCGTGTTCCGTGCGCTCCACCTGGTCTGACCAGGTCTTGGCTTTTTGGAGAGACACATGGCCCGCATCACCGTCGAAGACTGCCTGCAAAAGATCCCCAACCGCTTTCAGCTGGTGCTGGCCGCAACCTACCGTGCCCGCATGCTGAGCCAGGGCCACACGCCCAAGATCGAGAGCAAGAACAAGCCTGGCGTGACCGCCCTGCGCGAAATTGCAGCCGGCAAGGTCGGCATCGAAATGCTGAAAAAAGTGCCGCTCTGAACACTGGCGCACGCCTCAAAAAACACCGCTTGCGGTGTTTTTTTTCGCCTGTATGCAGGCACCCCGCAGGGGCCGCTTGGCTGCGCTACATTTAGTGCATGGGCAATGCTTCCTCCTCCAAGCCGCCGACGGTGAATGTTGCCGTCG
>CAIQIL010000258.1 GCA_903871865.1 uncultured Burkholderiales bacterium | reverse complement strand
TGGAGCAGGCTACCAGCCACACGCGAGGCAAAGGTCTTGCCCTGCAAGGTCACCACGGGCAGACCGGCCCACAGTGCGTCCGATGCGGTGGTGTGGGCATTGCAAGGCCAGGTGTCGATGAGGATGTCCGCCAACGGCACACGGCTGAGGTGCTCGGCCAGACCTTGACGTGGCGCCCAGAACACGCGGCTGCTGTCAATGCCCCGGGCGCGCAGCTCAGCCTGCAAATGGGGCTTGGCCTGGCCATGCCAGTCCAGCAGCCACAGCACGGCGTCGGGCAACTCGCGCATCAGCGAGCCCCACTCGTCGAGCACCTGCGCCGAAATTTTGTAAGCCTGGTTGAAGCCGCACAGCACGAGCTTGTCTTCGGGCAAGCCCGCCTCGGCGCGGGTCATGGGCCGAGGCAAGGGGCGCTGGCGGTCATTCGGCTGGTAGCACACAGGCATCTGCGCGATCTTCTCGGAGAAGTGCGCGGCATGGGCCACGGGGGTGACCACGGGATCGCCAATGATGTAATCCATGAAGTTCGCGCCCGTGGTGCCGGGGAAGCCCAGGAACGTGGCCTGTACCGGCGCCGCACGCCGGGCAAAGATGCCCATGCGGTTTTGCGCGGTGTAGCCCTTGAGGTCGATGAGCAGCTCGATCTGATCGTCTGCAATCCGCTGCGCGATGCTCTCATCGGGCAGGCCTTCCACATTGATGAAATGCTCGGCCGCGGCCTCGATGCGTTTGCGCATCGGGGTCTTGTCATCCACACCATGCGAGTACAGGAAGACTTCGAAGCGACTGCGGTCGTGGTGCTCGAACACCTCGGCCAGCAGCACCGCCGTGGCGTGCTGGTGGAAGTCGGCCGAGACATAGCCCAGGCGGATGCGCTCGCCAAGCTGGCTCTGAGGGCGCCGCACCACCGGCTTGATGTCGCCATAGGTGTTGGACATCAGGCGGCAGGCCTTGAGCTGGTGCAAGGGGTCGCTGGTCAAGGTGACGTGCGAGAAGGGCGAGCTCATGACACGCGCCGTGGGCTCCAGCCGGTCCACGATGTCGAACATGTTGGCCAGCTCCTCGTCGGCCTGCGCCCAGCGGCAGCTCTCGCGCTCGGCGTAAGCCAGCATCCCATGCACATGCAAAGCGTTGTGGCCCAAGCCCAGCACCAGGCCCGTGCGGAAGCACTCTGAAGCTTCCTCCTTGAGTTGCATCTCATAGAAAGAGATGCCCATCAGGTAGTGCGACATGGCGTCGTCGATCTTGTGCGCCAAGGCCTGCATGAACGACGCGATGGCTTCCTGGTGCTTGCCCACGTTCTGCTGGGCTGTGCCCAGTGCCGACCAGTACTCGCGGTTGTCGCGCCGCTCCTGTGGCAAAGACTCCAGGTAACTGATGATGTCGCGGTGACGCTGCAGGCGATGCAAGGCGCTGACGCGCACAAAGCGTGCAACGTCAGAGTCAGGCTGCTGCTTGAGGGCACGCTCGCTGTAAGCCAGAGCACGCTCCAGATTGCGGCATTCCAGCGCGGCCTTGGCCGCGTTCACCAGATAGACCTCGTCACGTGGCACCAGCTTGAGTGCCGCTTCGAAGCTCTTGAGTGCATCGACCCACTGCTTTTTGCGGGCCAAGGCCACGCCACGCTCCCAGTGCTGATGCGCCTGGCGCGAGTGACGGGATGCGGGTCTGGCGATGACATTCATGGAGGGCCCCGGTGTGGCTGACAAGCTTGCTCTGCCCCCATTTCAGGGGTTTGCTCAGTCTAGGAAAACAAAGTTCTCAAGATCCCGGCAAGTGGGCCGAAAAGGTTCTTCATTTCAAAAAAACGTCAAGCAGCGTCTGTGCACACAAGCTCGGAAAACGAGGAAAAAATCACTCAAGACCGCGCTGCACCGGGACGATAAACAAACCATCGGGATCGCAAGGTTTCGGGGTCCGGTTAGCCGGCCAAGGGCTTCGAGTGGTTTCACCACAAGGGCGCACGGGCTGACTAGCGTCGGGCAGGAAAGCTGAAGAGTTTCCAACCCATCAGCACTTGTTCGCCGGCGCTATCGCCGGGTAGTAAACATCGCCAAAGGATCACATCATGGCCACCTCTGTCAACACCAACGTCGTTTCGATGAACGCCCAGCGCAACCTGGCCACATCGCAAAGCAGCCTCTCTACATCCATGCAGCGCCTGTCCTCTGGCCTGCGCGTCAACTCTGCCAAGGACGATGCCGCCGGTCTGGCCATCGCCGAGCGCATGAGCGCCCAGGTCAAAGGCATGAACGTCGCCGTGCGCAATGCCAACGACGGCATCTCGCTGGCGCAAACCGCTGAAGGCGCCCTCGGCAAGATCGGCGACAACCTGCAGCGCATGCGTGAACTGGCTGTCCAGTCCCGCAACGCCACCAACAGCGCCGGCGACCGCGACAACCTGCAGAAGGAATTCAAGCAGCTGCAGGCCGAAATCGACCGCACGGTGACAGGCACCAAGTTCAACGGCACGGCCATGTTCGCATCGGGCGCCGCCACCACCCTGTCCTTCCAGGTGGGCGCCGGCACCGCCACGACCGACCGCATCGACATCGCCGGCGCCGTGCTGGGCGGCGGCACCGCGGCATCGGCTGCCTCGGCCATCGCCTCGACCTCGGCATCGGCTGAGCAAGACCTGATGGCCACCGTCACCGGTGGCTGGGACGGCACCAACGGCATCGCCATCGGTGGCAACATCAGCGGCGCGGCCACCGGCACGGCCGCAGGCACCAGCCAGGTGGACGACGCCATCAACGCCATCGACAAGGCCCTGGACATGGTCAACAACAAGCGCGCCAACTTCGGTGCCTCGCAGAACCGCTTCGAAGCCGTGATCTCGAACCTGCAAACCAACATCGAGAACCAGGCTGCCGCCCGAGGCCGGATCGTGGACGCGGACTTCGCGACGGAAACCTCCAACCTGTCTCGCTCGCAGATCCTGCAGCAGGCTGGTACCGCGATGGTGGCCCAGGCCAACCAGTTGCCCCAGCAGGTGCTGTCGCTGCTGCGCTGATCACGCACACCCCTCAGGACGCCACCAACGCGTGGCGCTCCGACGCCAAGGCCGCCTTTCGGGGCGGCTTTTTTCATGGGGCGACGTAAGTCAAGAACTGAAGGGCAAAAACGCTGCACATCCCGTTTTTGCGTGAGGGCGAATGGGCCGAATATTCAACCCACAGGTCGAAGGTTTTTCGCAAATCCCTTGGCCAGCTTTTTCAGTTTGAAGCCGGCCGGCATGCGAGCCGGGAGTCTCTCGATTCTTTAGGAGTGCACCATGCCCCAAACGATCAACACCAACGTGGTTTCGATGAATGCTCAGCGAAACCTCAACATGTCGCAGAACTCGCTGGCCGTGTCGATGCAACGCCTGTCTTCTGGCATGCGCGTCAACTCTGCCAAGGACGACGCGGCCGGCCTGGCCATCGCCGAGCGGATGAACACCCAGGTGCGCGGCATGAATGTCGCCATCCGCAACGCGAACGACGGCATCTCGCTGGCGCAAACCGCGGAAGGTGCACTGGGCAAGATCGCCGACAACCTGCAGCGCATGCGTGAACTGGCCGTCCAGTCGCGCAACGCCACCAACAGTGCCGGCGACCGCGACAACCTGGAAAAGGAATTCAAGCAGCTGCAGGCCGAAATCGACCGCACCGTGCAGGGCACCAAGTTCAACAACCAGGCCCTGTTCGCCTCGGGCGCAGCCACCACCCTGTCCTTCCAGGTGGGCGCCGGCACCGCATCGACCGACCGCATCGACGTGACAGGCGCCCTGCTCGGCGGCGGCACCGCCACCTCGGCCGCCTCGGCGATTGCCTCGACCTCGGCCACGGCCGTGCAGGACCTCATTTCCACCGTCACCTCCAACTGGGATGGCACCAACGGTCTGGCCATCGGGGGCAACATTTCGGGTGCCGCAACCGGCACTGCGGCCAGCGCCACCCAGGTGGACGACGCCATCAACGTGATCGACATGACGCTGGACGCCATCAACGACAAGCGCGCCAGCTTCGGTGCCACGCAGAACCGCTTCGAGGCCGTGATCTCGAACCTGCAGGTGAGCGTGGAAAACCAGGCTGCCGCCCGTGGCCGGATCATGGACGCCGACTTCGCTGCAGAAACCGCCAACCTGTCGCGCTCGCAGATCCTGCAGCAAGCCGGCACCGCCATGGTGGCCCAGGCCAACCAGTTGCCGCAGCAGGTGCTCAGCCTCTTGAAGGGCTGATATCGCCAGAAATTCACGGCCACGGGGCTGACCGGATCAAGTTTCCCCGGCGGAAGTCGATGAGCACGGCGTCCGGGTGGCCAAAAGCGGCTTCCCGGGCGCTACTGCATTTGAGAGGAACACACCATGGCCTCGTTGAGCTCACTCGGCGTCGGCAGCGGTCTGGACGCTGAAACCATCGTCACCAAGCTGGTGGCGATCGAAAAGCAGCCCGCAGACGCGCTGACCACCAAGAACACCAAGCTTCAAACCCAGGTTTCGACCTGGGGCAAGATCCAGAGCAATTTCTCGGCGCTGCAGGACGCATCGTCCAAGCTGATGGACAGCAGTTTCTGGAACGCGACCACCGCGAAGTCCAGCGACGACGCGTCGGTGAGCGTGACCACGGGCAGCAACGCGGCAGCCGGCAGCTACGCCGTCAACGTGACGCAACTCGCCGCTGCACAGTCGGTGGCCAGTTCGGCATTCACGGCGAGCACCAGCCCTGTCGGTGAGGGCACCTTGCGCATCGAGCTCGGCAAGTACACCACCGACAGCAGCACGACACCCCCCGCCGTGACCTGTGCGGCCAAGGCCGCTGCCACGGCCGTGGACATCAACATCGGCCCTGGTGACAACACCCTGGAAAAAATCCGCGACCGCATCAACACAGCGAATGCTGGCGTGAGCGCGACGATCGTGACCGATGCCTCCGGCGCACGCCTGGTCATGCGCGGGCAGAACGGCGAGGAAAATGCTTTCCGCGTGTCGGTCACCGAATCGGCGACGGCACCCGGTCTGTCCGCGCTCGCCTACAGCGCTGCCACGGGGGCCACCAGCGCCATGTCGCGCACACAGACGGCTCAAAACGCGCAGGCCACCATCAACGGCCTGAACGTGTCCTCGGCCTCGAACACCCTGAGCAATGTGCTCGACGGTGTGACGCTCAAGCTCAACAAGACCACGGCGACCCCAGCCACCGTCAACGTCGATCTGGACACCGCCAGCATCAGCAAGGGCGTGAGCGACTTCGTCAGCGCGTACAACAGCGTGGTCAGCACCATCCGTGTGCAGACCCTGTACGACGATGCCTCCAAGACGGCAGGGCCGTTGCAAGGCAATGCCACCGCGCGCGGCCTGCTGTCGCAAATGCGCAGCCTGATCAGCTCGAACACCAGCGCCTCCAGCGCCTTCAGCCGCCTGTCGGACATCGGCATCGACATCAACAAGGACGGCACGCTGTCGACCAAATCGACCAAGTTCAACGACGCCATGGGCAAGCTGGGCGAATTGCAAAAATTCTTTGCTGGCAGCAGCGACACCGACTCGTCGCTCAATGGCATCGGCACGCGTGTGAAGAACCTGACCAAGCAGATCCTGGACACCACGTCGGGCGCCATCGCCAACAGCACCGGCGGGCTCAACAGCACCATCACGCGCAACAACAACAAAATCACCAGCATCAACGACCACGCCGCCAAGGTCGAGACCCGCTTGCGTGCGCAATACACCGCGCTGGACACCAGCATGGCCAAGCTCAGCGGCCTGTCCACCTACGTGACGGCGCAGCTGGCCGCGCTCAACAAGTGAGCGCTTGAACAAGGGGCCTGATTGGGGCTTCTTCCGTGGTCGCGGCCTTCAAGCTTTCCCGCCGCAAGTCGATAACACATTCAACACTGATCACCTTGCAGAGCTTGAAGATGTACGCACCTGCCAGCCCCTTCTCCCGCCCCCTGCCCACAGGCGACCGCACGCAGTCCAACCTCTACCGCCAGGTGGGTGTGGAAACCAGCATCAGCGGCGCCTCCCCCCACCAGCTTGTGAAACTGCTGCTCGACGGCTTTTTCGAAGCCCTCACGGATGGCCGCGGCGCCATGCGCAAGGGCGAGGTCGAAGCCAAGGCACAGGCCTTGACGCGCGCCCTGCGCATCGTGGACGAGGGCCTCAAGGCCAGCCTGGACCTGCAAGCCGGTGGCGAGCTGGCACAGAACCTCCATGGCCTGTACAGCTACGTCTGCCTGCGCCTGACCCAGGCCAACCTGCGCAACGACGAGACCATTCTCGACGAGTGCCAGAACCTGATGCAGCCCATCCGCGACGCTTGGCAGAACATCAAGCCCACCCAGGCCGACGTGGTTCGTGGTGGCATGGAGGTGCACGCATGAACGCCCCGGAACTGATCACCGCACCTGACGAAGAGGTGCTCGCAGGCAACCTGCTGAGCTACTACGAGGCCATCGAGCACGCGAGCCTGGACATGCTGAGCGCTGCGCGCTCAGGCGACTGGGACCGTGTGGTCAAGCTCGAAGGCGCCTGTGCCGTGCTGATCGCGCGCCTCAAGCATGCCGCCACCGAGCACCCGATGGGCCCGTCCGAGCTGGCACTGAAGTCGCGCATCATGCAGCGCATCCTGGTCAACGACGCCGAGATCCGCAACCTGGCAGAGCCCTGGCTCAGCGAGCTTGGCCACATGGTGGGCGAGCCCGGCCAAATGCACTGACGCGGGTCGACACCCCGCCATCCCATGCCCACTTCACGCGCTGTCCAGGAATCGCTGGACGACTACCGCATCACCTCCAGCGTCGACATCCTGGCGCTGCTGGAGCAGGTCCAGTCGCAGCGCGCGCTGGTCACGCTCTCGAACGCCGAGGGGGCCAGTTACACGACCCTGCTGTGCGGCATCGACACCCGGCTCGGCGTGATCTCTTTCGGTGCCGATGGCAGCGACGACGCCATGCAGGCGGTGCTCACATCGGACGAGGTCGTCGCCGTGGTCTTCCTCGACCGCATCAAGGTCCAGTTCGACATCGACGGCCTGGTGCATGTGCGCGGCCCCAACGAAGCCCTCAACGCGCGCCTGCCGCAGCTGGCTTTTCGCTTCCAGCGGCGCTCGGCCTTCCGCGTGCAGCCGCTGTCGTCCCACGGCCCGGTCGCCGAGTTCCGCCACCCCGCCATGCATGACATGCGCCTGTCGCTGCGCGTGCTGGACGTCAGCCTCAGCGGCGTGGCCCTGTTCCTGCCGGACAACGTGCCGGCGATCCCCTCTGGCGTGCGCATCGGGCAATGCACCATCCGCCTGGACGCCGACACGGTGCTGGACGTGGGTCTGGTCATCCACCACATCACGCCCATCCACCCCGACACCCGCGGCGTCCGACTCGGCTGCGAGCTGACCCAGCTGCAAGGCCACGACCGCAGCCTGCAGCACTACATCCACCAGACGCAGAAGCGCCGCAGCGCACTGACGGGCTGAGGGGTTGTCGGGCTCCGGCCGCACAGCGCGGCTGTTAGCATCGGCACATGACTGCCGACACGTCCCTGACTCCCTCCACCACCCGCCCCTGGGTCATCGCCACCCGCGAAAGCCGCCTCGCCCTGTGGCAGGCCGAGCATGTGCGCGACCTGCTCCAGCAGCGCTTTGGCCGCAGTGTGGACCTGCTCGGCATGACGACGCAGGGTGACCAGATCCTCGACCGCGCGCTCTCGAAAGTCGGTGGCAAGGGCCTGTTCGTCAAGGAACTTGAAGTCGCGCTGGAAGCCGGCCACGCCGACTTGGCCGTGCACTCGCTCAAGGACGTCCCGATGGAGCTGCCCGAAGGCTTCGTGCTGGCCGCCGTCATGGAACGCGAAGACCCGCGCGACGCACTGGTGTCGCCACGCCACGCCTCGCTGCAAGACCTGCCACAAGGCGCGGTGGTGGGCACCTCCAGCCTGCGCCGCCTGACACAGTTGCGGGCCCTGCGCCCCGACCTGCGCATCGAACCCCTGCGCGGCAACCTCGACACCCGCCTGCGCAAGCTCGACGAAGGCTTGTACGACGCCATCGTGCTGGCCGCCGCCGGCCTCAAGCGCCTCGGCCTGGGCGAACGCATCCGCCAGTTCATCGACACCGACACCATGCTGCCGGCGGCCGGCCAGGGCGCCCTGGGCCTGGAAATCCGCCAGCTGCCAAGCGCCACCCCTCACGGCACCCCGAGCGAGCTGCAGACCGCGCTGCTCGATTTGGCCCACCAACCCACCTGGCTGGCCACCGCCGCCGAGCGGGCCGTCTCGCGCGCCCTGGGCGGCAGCTGCTCCATGCCCCTGGCCGCGTTCGGCGACTGGCAAAGCTACGCCGGTCAGGACGTGTTGCGCCTGCGCGTGCGCCTGGGCCACCCGGAACAAGCAGGTCTGCTATCGGCCGAACGCTGCGCCGCGGTGCAGACCCTGGCCGATGCCGAAGCCCTGGGCCGCGAAGCCGCCGCTGCGCTGCAGGCCCAAGCACCGCAAGGTTGGTTGAGCGCAACTGGCGCCCCGGCCTGAACAGCCAAGGGCCACCAGCACACCATGCTCACCCTCGTCACCCGGCCCGAGCCCCAGGCCAGCGGTTGGGCCGAGGCGCTGGCGGCACAAGGTGTGGCGGCGCAGCCCCTGCCCCTCATCGCCATCGAGGGTCCGCCCCAAGCTGATGCGGTGGCCCGCCTGTGGCACACCCTCGCGCAACAGCGCCTGTTGATGTTCGTCAGCCCGGCAGCGGCCGAGTGGTTCTTCCGCCTGCGGCCTCAGCCCCTGCCGGATGGCAGCCCGGCGCCCACGTGGCCAGCCCAGACCCTGGCCGCGGCGCCCGGCCCTGGCACAGCCCAGGCGGTGCTGGCCTTGGGCGCCGACGCAGGTTTGACGCCCGACAGCATGGTGTCGCCACCCGAGCACAGCGCCCAGTTCGACTCCGAAGCCCTCTGGCCCCTGCTGGCACCGCTGGACTGGGCCGGCCAGCGCGTGACCATCGTCAGTGGCGGCGACACCACCGGCGCCCGCGGCCGCACCTGGTTGACCGAGCAATGGCAGCGAGCGGGCGCCCACGTCGAGGCCGTGCAGGCCTACCAACGCGGCCCAGCCATGTGGACGAGCGCGCAGCAAGCCCTGGCGCGGATGGCCCTGGC
>CAIQIL010000257.1 GCA_903871865.1 uncultured Burkholderiales bacterium | reverse complement strand
GGTGATGCGACGGTGTTTCGACAGAGAAGCGCTGCACATCGGGCAGGGCCAAACATTCTAGGGACTCCACCCCGCCCCGGCTTGTGACAGGCCTTTGCCCGCATGCGCCAAGCCGACTCAAGTTGAGCGCAAACCCGCCGATACCCAGGGGAAGGCAGGGTGCCGAGAGGCGCCCTGACGTGGCACACGCTGGCCGTTGGGGCGCCGTGTCATGTCCACGCATGCGTCCAGTGAGCCCTGGCGAGACGCTCATCCGTTGTCCGCCGTGCGCAGGGCAGCGGCTTGGCAACCTTGTTGAGGTGTTCGATGACCCAATGGATCGTGAACCTGCCCCTGCGGTTCAAGTTTGTGCTGCTCAGCGTGGTGGCCCTGCTGATGGCGGGCGCGCCCTCTGTCCTGGTCCTGACCGAATCGGTGCAGACCTACCAGGGCCTGCAACAAGAGCTGGCAGGGCTGCAGCCGGCCATCGGCATGCTCAAACTGGTGCGCCTGACGCAGGAGCACCGCGGCATGTCGGCCGCCATCCTCAATGGCGACAGCAGCAAGCAGGCCGACCGGGCCGAACGCCAGAAGGCCATCGACGCCCAGTACGCTGCGCTGGACGCGCAACTGCAATCCTTGTCCCAGCCCGGCGTGCAAAGCCAGCTCCAGACACTGCGCAGCGACTGGCAGGGCCTGGCCCAGCAGGTGAGCGGCACAGCCCTGTCGGCGCCCGAGAGCCTGCAGCGCCACACCCGCCTGGTGCAGCAGCTGCTGGAAGTGGTGGAAGACGAAGGCGCAGCCAGCGGCCTGGCCCTGGACGCCGACGCCGCCAGCTACTACCTCATCACCGCGGCCTTGCACGACCTGCCCCGCATGACCGAAAAGCTCGGCCTGGCCCGTGCCCGCGGCACCAGCATGCTGGTCAAGCGCGCCCACGACCCGGACAGCGGCGCCGCCCTGTTGACCCTGCTGGAATCTGCCCAGGTCAGCGGACGTGACCTGGAGCGCAGCTTGGCCAAAGCCAGCGATGGCAACCCCGTCGCCACCCAGTCTTTGAAAACACCGTCGCGCCAGGCCCAGGAAGCGCACGTCCAGGCGCGCCAGCTGGCCGAATCGGTGGCCAAG
Organism: uncultured Burkholderiales bacterium; assembly: GCA_903871865.1. Lineage (GTDB taxonomy): Bacteria > Pseudomonadota > Gammaproteobacteria > Burkholderiales > Burkholderiaceae_C > Aquabacterium. The sequence goes on along the minus strand of CAIQIL010000257.1, from coordinate 3,269 downwards.
GGCGCCGACCAGGTGGCGATGACGCCCTCCCAGTACTTCGACCAGATGACGGCGGCCATCCAGCAGCAGTTCGCCCTGAGCGATGCCATGCTCAAACAACTGGACGACCTCATCACCGAGCGCGTCCACGCCGAGCGTCAGGTCGTGGTGGTGACGCTGGCACTGGTGCTGAGCATGCTGGCCGTGGGCGCCGCCCTGTCGGTCTTCATCACCCGCACCACCACGCGGGCCGTGGCCTGTGCGGTGGACGCCGCCGAGGCCCTGGCCCATGGCGACCTCAGCCGCACCCTGGCGCAGGACCGCCACGACGAAGTCGGCCAGTTGCTGCAGGCCATGTCCCGCGCGACGGCCGAGCTGCGCCAGACCGTGCTGGGCATCAAGGCCGCCAGCGAATCCGTGGCCACGGCTTCCAGCCAGATCGCCCAGGGCAACCTGGACCTGAGCGCGCGCACCGAAAACCAGGCCTCGTCGCTGCAGGAAACCGCCTCGTCGATGGAGCAGATGTCGGCCACCGTTCGCCAGAACGCCGACACGGCCTCGTCGGCCCAGCAACTGGCGCAGCAGGTGTCCGAAGGCGCGGCCCACAGCGGGCGCATCTTCGCGCAGGTCACCGAGCGCATGGAGGCCATCAAGCGCTCCAGCGCCAAGATCGCCGAGATCAACGCCGTCATCGACGGCATCGCCTTCCAGACCAACATCCTGGCGCTGAACGCGGCGGTGGAAGCCGCCCGTGCCGGCGAGCAGGGCCGCGGCTTTGCGGTGGTGGCGTCCGAGGTGCGTTCGCTGGCGCAGCGCTCGTCCGAGGCGGCCCGCGAGATCAAGGTGCTGATCGCCGAGAGCGTGAACTGCGTGGACCAGGGCTATGCCTTGGCCAACGAGACCGGCGAGTCCATCGACACCCTCATCCAGCGCATCCAGCAGGCCAGCGCGCTGATGACCCAGGTGGCCACCGGCAACGCCGAGCAGAGCCAGGGCATCGCCCAGGTCAACCAGGCCGTCACCTTGCTGGACCAGACCACGCAGCAGAACGCCGCCTTGGTGGAGGAGTCCACCGCGGCGGCGGCCAGCCTGAGCGACCAGGCCCAGCGCCTGCAGGTGGCCGTCGGGCGCTTCCGCCTGGCGTGAGCCTGGCCTGAGCCCTGCTGGCGGGGCGGCGGCGCAGCGGCGCTGTCAAACTTTCATGCCAAGATCGGTGCATTGCGCGTGCCACGCGTTCACCGGTCTGCCCCATGTTCAAGCGCCTGATCCTGCCCCTGCTCATCCTCATCGCCCTGGTGGCGGCGTATTTCGCGGTCGTGCTGCACTGGAGTTACTCCAGCGGCGAGCGCGCTGGCTGGGTCCAGAAGTTCTCGCACAAAGGCTGGGTCTGCAAGACCTGGGAGGGCGAACTGGCGCTGGTGTCCATGCCCGGCGCCCCGATGGAGAAGTTCCTCTTCACCGTGACGGACGACGCCGTGGCCGAGCAGATCAACCGCCAGATGGGCCAGCGCGTGGCCCTGCACTACGAGCAGCGCGTCGGCCTGCCCACCAGCTGTTTCGGCGAGACCCGCTACTACGTCAGCCAGGTCACGCCGGTGGACGACATCTCGCTGTCGCCCGGCGTGGTGGTGCAGCCGCACGGTGCGGGCCAGAACGCAGGCCAAAGCACCGGCCAAAGCGCACCGGCCATGCCGGCCAGCGCAGCGTCCGCGCCCTGACGTCGGCACCTTGACGCCAGCCCCCCTGAACAGGGGGTGTGGGTCAGCGGACCAGCAGCACCGGCACCTTCGAGGTTGCCAGCACCTGCGTGGCCACCGAGCCGGTGACCAGGTTCATCAGGTTGCTGTGGCCGTGCGAGCCCATGATCACCAGGTCGAACTTGCCTTTGGTCGCCATCTTGGCGATGACATCGGGTGCGTGGCCGATCTTGGACACGTAGGCCGTGGCGAGGTCGTGCTTGGCGGTGAACTTGCGGATGGGCTTGAAGATGGCCTCGGCCGTGTCCTCGTAATAGGACTTCAGCTGGTCGGCGGGGAACATCGACGCCGCGTGCGGCGGGATCATGGGCACCACGGTCAGCACCGTGTACTCGTGGCCGGCAGCCAGCCACTCTTCGTGCGTGACCAGCCAGGCCAGCATGCGCTTGGTGAAGGAGCTGCCATCGACGGGGAGCAGGATTTTCATGGGAGGTCAGGGCCCATGCGGGCCGATGGTTGAGTGACCGATCCAGTGTAGGACGGAACCGCGTCAAAGGCTTTGCGTTGCATCCAACGTGCGCCCCGCTGCGTAGTGGCCTGAATGACTTCTGCCGTGCCCTCGCCATGAACACCTACGCCCTGGCCACCCCCTTCGTGCTCGGCTTGCTGGCCGTGGCCGTGCCGCTGGACTCCACCAACCTGCTCAACGGCCTCACCGACTGGACACTCCGGCGTCAGGGCCTGATGGGCGACCGCCTGGTCGCCCAGGCCTACGGCAGCCACGACCGCCAACGCGCTGACGTCTACCTGCCGCCCGAGCGCCTGCAGGCACCGGCCGGTGGCTGGCCCATGGTGGTGTTTTTCTATGGCGGCTCCTGGCGCAGCGGTGAGCGCGCCGACTACGCCTTCGTGGGGCGCTCCCTGGCGGCACGTGGCATGGTCGTGGTGGTGGCCGACTACCGCCTGCACCCCGAGGTGCGCTACCCGGAGTTCATCGAAGACAGCGCGCAGGCCGTGGCCTGGGCCTGGCAGCGAGCCGGCGAGTGGCAGGTCAACCGCCGCCGCGTCTTCGTGATGGGGCACAGTGCCGGGGCCTACAACGCCGCCATGGTGGCGCTGGACGCCCGCTGGCTGGCGCAGCACCAGCTGCAGCCTTCGGTGCTGGCCGGCTTCATCGGCCTGGCCGGCCCCTACAACTTCCTGCCGCTGCGGGTGGACTCGCTCAAGCCGGTGTTCGGCTTTCCCCACACACCGGCCGACTCCCAGCCGGTGCTGCACGCCCATGCCTCGGCCCCGCCGAGCTGGTTGTTCACCGCCGCGGCCGACAGCTTTGTCAGCCCGACGCTCAACACCGATTCGTTGGCCTACCGTTTGCGCAGCGTGGGCGCGCAGGTCGAAACCCGCACCATGCCGCGCACCTCGCACATCACCCTGGTGGCGGCGCTGGCCACGCCCATGCGCTGGTTGTCGCCGGTGCTCGACGAGGTCAGTGGCATCGTGGTGGGCGAGCCCCTGGCCGAGCCCGGCCTGCTGACCCAGCAGTGAAGATCACGCCGCCGTGATGGCAGATCGGAAGAGCACACGTCTGAACTC
>CAIQIL010000256.1 GCA_903871865.1 uncultured Burkholderiales bacterium | reverse complement strand
GGCGTCAGGGATGCTGGGTTCGTCCAGCACGTAGTACCGGTGCGCGTGCGCGTTCAGTTGCGCGCGCAGGGCCGCAGCCATCTGCTCCGGAGTAGGCGCCGGGGTATGCGCCGGGGTGGGGGTCGCTGCGTCACCAGCCTCAGCCGGTGCGCCAAACAGGTCCGACTGCGGCATCGTGTGGCTCCGCTCCGGTCAGCTGAACAGGCGGCGCGTGGACGGCGCCCCCGCGGCCAGGTCGCGGGCGGCCAGGGCCTCGTAGAGCTTGGCCAGCTCGCCTTCGATCGATTCGAAGGCCGCGGGCGAGAAAGGCCGGCCCGAGTCGTCCAGCATCAGGCCGTCCATCGCCATGGACAAGGCCTCGCCGGCCGCGCACCAGGCCTTGAAGGGAGCTTGCTCGGCGGCGGTCTGCGGCACGTCGAAGCACAGCAGCAATTCGCGCAAGGTGGCCTGGTCTTCGTCTTCGGCGAAGGCGGCCTGGGCGTCGAACTGCAGCGTCAGCACGGGCGGCGCGCCCTCGTCCGGCGAGGGCAGCACGAAGCGGCCGGGCAAGGCGCCGGGCACGAAGCCGTGGCGCTGGGCCTGCTGCTGCACATAGCCCAGCGACCAGGCGCTGCCCTTGCCCGCCAGGCGCATGGCCAGCTGGGCGTCGTGGGCGCCAGCGAAGGCGTCGAGCTCGCGGGCACGCGCAACGATGTCGAGCATGTCGGGGAACTCGGGCGAGGCGGGCAAGGCGTCGGCCATGGCCTGCACCTTCTGCACGAACTCGGAGTACTCGATCTCGTTGAGCCCACCCGTGCGGTTGGCCATCAGCACGCCGGCTTGCAGCTCGGTGTAGAGCACGCCGGCCTGCGGCATTTCCCACTCACCGCAGTCGCTGCGCAGGCCTTCGACCAGCACGGGCTTGCTGCCGGCACGGCGCGAAGGCGGCAGGTGCATGAGGATGTGGTCGCCGCTCATGGGCGCGTCGATGGTCAGGGTGGCGATGGCGTCCACCAGGGCGTCCAGGCGGGGGCCGGTGCGGCGCAGGGGCGGCAGGCTGGCCGCGGGCGATGCGGCCACCAGGCCCTCGCCGTCGTCCATCGGGATCGTGGGGATGTCGTCGAGCGGCACCGACGTGGCCGCCTGCGGCGCGGCGTTGCCATCGACCGGCTCCACCGAGGCCCGGCGCGGTTGGTTGGCCGCGGCGCGGCGGGCGGTCCAGGCGCCATGGGCGACGACCACGGCGAGCACAACGCCGCCCAGGATGGCCAGGTACAGGGTCAGGGAATGGTTCATTGCGAAGTGTCTTTCTCAAGCGGCGTGGGCCATGCCCAGCGCGGCTTCCATGTCCACCGCCACGATGCGGGACACGCCTTGTTCTTGCATGGTCACGCCCACCAGCTGCTCGGCCATCTCCATCGCGATCTTGTTGTGCGAGATGAAGAGGAACTGCGTGCCGGCGGACATGGTTTTCACCAGGCGCGCGTAGCGCTCGGTGTTGGCGTCGTCCAGCGGGGCATCGACCTCGTCGAGCAGGCAGAACGGCGCGGGGTTGAGCTGGAAGATGGCGAACACCAGCGCGATGGCGGTGAGCGCTTTCTCGCCACCCGAGAGCAGGTGGATGGTGCTGTTTTTCTTGCCCGGCGGGTGGGCCATGACCTGCACGCCGGCATCGAGGATCTCGTCGCCCGTCATCACCAGCTTGGCGCTGCCACCGCCGAACAGGCTGGGGAACATGCGCCCGAAGTGCTCGTTGACGGTGTTGAAGGTGGCGCCCAGCAGGTCGCGGGTTTCCAAGTCGATCTTGTGGATGGCGTCTTCCAGGGTGCCGATGGCGTCCAGCAGGTCGGTCATCTGCGCGTCGAGGAAGCCCTTGCGCTCGCGGGCGGCGGTGAGCTCGTCGAGCGCGGCCAGGTTGACGGCGCCCAGCGCATTGATCTCGCGCTGGATGCGGTCGATCTCGGCCTGCAGGCCGAAGAGCTTGATGCCGTCGCGCTCGATGGTCTCGGCCAGCAGGCCCAAGTCCACCGCGGCGGCGGTGAGCTGCTCCATGAACTGCGCACCGCCCAGCGAGGCGGCTTGCTGCTCCAGCTGCAGCTTGGTGATCTGGTCGCGCAGGGGCTGCACGCTGTGCTCGAAGCCCATGCGCTGCTCGTCGAAACGGCGCAGCTGGGCGGAGAGGTCGTCGTAGCGCTGGCGGGCTTGGGCCAACAGGCCTTCGCGCTGCACGCGCAGGGCCAGGGCTTCGTCCAGGCCGGTGTGGGCCGTGGCCTCGCTCAGGCGGGCTTGTTCTTCGTGCAACTGCGCCACGGTGGCCTCGTTGGCCTGCACCTGCTGCGAAGCGGTTTCGATGCTGCGCTGCAGCTCACCCCGGCGGGCGGCCATGCTGCGCACGCCGAAGGTGGCCTCCTGGGCCTGGCGCTCCAGGGCGCGGCTTTGCTCGCGGGCCTGGTTGAGCTTGCGCTCGGCCTCGATGACGTGCTCTTCCAGCGTGGCGTGCTTTTCCTGGGCCTCGCCCAGCGAGATGTCGAGCTCTTCGAAACGGGCCTCGCCCATGGCGCGGCGCTCTTGCAGGCCTTCGAGCTGCGCGTCGATCTCGGCCAGCTCTTCGCCGATCTGGCTGCGGCGGCTGTGGGCCTGCTCGGCCTGCTGGCTCAGGCGCAGCACCTCGACCTGTTGCTGGTGCAGGCGTTGCTGGGCCTCGGTGGTGTCGCGGCGGGCCGCGGCCAGGCGCTGCGAGCCATCGGTGTAGGCGGCTTCGGCGCGGATCAAGGTGGCGCGGGCCTCGTCGGCGATCAGGCTCTGCGCCCTCACCTCTTTGTCCAGGCCCTCGATTTCCTGGGCGCGGGCCAGCATGCCGGCCTGCTCCGAATCGGGCGCGTAGAAGCTGACGGCGAACTGGCTGACCGTGTGGCCGGCCGGGGTCATGATGACCTCGCCGTGCGTGAGCTTGCCGCGCTGGGCCAGGGCCTCTTCCAGGTGGGCCGCGGTGTAGACGCCTTCCAGCCAGTCGTTCATCAGGGCTTGCAGGCCGGCGTCGTTCAGGCGCAGCAGGTCAGAGAGGCGCGGCAGCGTGGCGTGGGTGTTCTGGATGCCCGAGGCCGGCGGGCTGTAGAAGGCCAGCTTGGCCGGAGGGGCGTCCTGCTCGAAGGCGCGCACGGTGTCCACGCGACCCACTTCCAGGGCCGAGAGGCGCTCGCGCAGGGCAGATTCGAGCGCGTTTTCCCAACCCGCTTCGATGTGCACCCGCGTCCACAGGCCTTGCAGGCTGTCGAGGCCGTGCTTGGCCAGCCAGGGCTTGAGCTTGCCTTCGGTCTGCACCTTG
>CAIQIL010000255.1 GCA_903871865.1 uncultured Burkholderiales bacterium | reverse complement strand
GGACTTCAAGGTCTTCTCGACGCCTGCCACGACCAAGGGCGGCCGCGTGGTGGCCCTGAACATCCCGGGTGGTGCGGCCATCAGCCGTGGCGAGATCGACGCCTACACCGAGTTCGTCAAGATCTATGGCGCCAAGGGCCTGGCCTGGATCAAGGTCAACACCGTTGCGAAGGGCCAGTCCCCTGAGGAACTGCGTTCTGGCCTGCAATCGCCCATCGTCAAGAACCTGCACGACGCGGCCATCGCCAAGATCCTGGAGCGCACGGCTGCCAAGGATGGCGACCTGATCTTCTTCGGTGCCGACAAGGAAAAGGTCGTCAACGACGCCATCGGCGCACTGCGCCTGAAGGTCGGCCACTCCGACTTCGGCAAAAAGAACGGCCTGTTCGAAGACCGCTGGGCCCCGCTGTGGGTGGTGGACTTCCCGATGTTCGAGTACGACGACGAGTCGGAGCGCTGGAACGCCGTGCACCACCCCTTCACCGCCCCCAAGGACGGCCACGAGGACTACATGGACACGGACCCGGGCAAGTGCATCGCCAAGGCCTACGACATGGTCCTGAACGGCTGGGAGCTGGGCGGTGGCTCCATCCGCATCCACCGCGCCGATGTGCAGTCCAAGGTGTTCAGCGCCCTGAACATCAGCAAGGAAGACGCCCAGGTGAAGTTCGGCTTCCTGCTGGACGCCCTGCAGTACGGCGCGCCCCCGCACGGTGGCCTGGCCTTCGGCCTGGACCGCCTGGTGACGCTGATGACCAAGGCCGAGTCCATCCGCGACGTGATCGCCTTCCCCAAGACGCAGCGCGCCCAGTGCCTGCTGACGGGCGCCCCGTCGAACGTGGACGAAAAGCAGCTGCGCGAGCTGCACATCCGCCTGCGCAACGCCGCAGCCGCGGGTGGCGCCACGGCGGCCTGACTGGCTGTCTGACCGACAGCGCGCACCACAAGCCACCTCCGGGTGGCTTTTTTTTCAGGGGCGAGATCGTTCCTGTGCGCTGCAAGGACGTAGAGAATGGGCCACAATGCGCTGACCGACGGCGTGATCGAGCGCAAGCTCGTTTACCCTGGACCTCCTGGCCACTGTCCCGGCCCACCCCACACCCCCTGCCGCATGCGCCCCGCCCTGCTCTGGCTGAGAACCCTGATCCTCCTGACCACCGTCCTGCTGACGATGGGCAAGGGTGCCTGGGCGTTCGATGCCGCACCAGGGCTCTCGCATGACACGCCGTCCGGTTGGACCTGCGTGCTGGAAGACCCCCTGCACGACCAGGGCGGTGAGACAGAGCCCGACCGGCACACCTTCTCTGGTGGCGACGACGACCGCGGCGAGTTGCTGATCCTGCACAAGCCCTGGCTTCCTTCGAGCCCCCCTGACGCGCACCCCGCCATCCTGGCGGACCTGAGGCCCGCCCACCCGTGGCTGAGCCTGCCTCTGCGCCCTCCCCAAGCCTGACAACTGGCTGACCGCCGGCCGATGGCCGGACATCACCCCGCAACAGGGTGACCTCAGCGCGCACCTGGCCTGTCTGGCGGGTGCACCTCCCACGTTCTCAGCGACCTCCGCACGCAGGCTGCCGCATGGCGCCGGCTGCACTCCACCCATGTCGAAACACACCCTTCCTCCCGCCCGCGCGGCTGGGCTGGCCTGGCTCTGCCTGGCTGGCCTGAGCTGGCCGACCCACGCACAGATGCCGCACACCGCGGTGCCCCCAACGGCCGCGTTGTCGGCAACACCCAGCGAGGCGGCGCCTGTCGCCGAAGCCGTCCGCGTGCTCTCGCTGGACGAACTGATCACCACCGTGGTGGCGAACAACACCGAGCTGCTGTCGGCCCAGCAAGCGCGGGTGAGCGCCACGGCGGGCATCCAGACCGCGTCGGCCTATGCCAACCCGAGGCTGGAATGGCAAAGCGGCCGCAACCAGGCGCGCATGCCGGGTGCCGTCCCGGGCGCGGTGCAAGGCTGGGGCGTCTCGCAAATGATCGAGAACCCCTCGGCGCGTGACGCTCGCCGGGGCGCCGCCGAGGCCGCCGCGCGCGGCACCGAGCACGCGATCACCCTGACGCGCAACGCCGTGGTCAGCGAGACACGCCTGCGCGCCAGCGAGTACCTGCTGCGCCGTGCCGAGGCCGGCGTCACCAGCGAGGACCTGGCCCTGCTGGAGCAGGTGCGCGAACGCGTGCGCCTGCGGGTGGCCAGCGGCGAGGCGCCGCGTTACGAGGTCATCAAGGCCGATGCCGAAATCGTGCACGCCCGCGAGCGCCAGCAGACGGCCGCCCTGCAGGCCGAGCAGGTGCTGCTCACCCTCAACCGCATGGCGAGTGGCCGACTGCCGTCGCGCTGGAGCCTGGCGGGCTCGCTGCAAGAAGACAGCCCCTTGTCCACCCTGGCCGAGCTGATGGCCCAGGCCGAGACCGACAACCCCGAGCTGCGCGCCTTGCAGGCCGAGGTCGAGCGTGCCGAGGCGCAAGTGCGCGGCGCGCGCGCCAGCCGCTGGCCGGGCGTGGAGCTGCGCGTGGGCCAGACGCGCGAACCCGACCTGCGCCAGTCCAGCGTCGGTGTGAGCGTTCAGATCCCGCTGCTGGACCGCCGCGATGGCGCCATCGGCGAGGCCGGCTCGGAGCTGCGCCGCCTGCAAGGGCGCCTGGACGGCCGCCGCGCCGAACTGCGCCAGCAACTGCAGCACGCCTGGCAGGCCCTGGCCATCGCGCGGCTGCGCGTGCAGGCCCTGAGCGAAGGCGTGGTGCTCGACGCCGAGGCCGCGCTGAAGGTCGCGCAGGCCGCTTACCGCTTCGGTGAGCGCGGCATCCTGGACGTGCTGGACGCACAACGGGTGCTGCGCTCGGCGCGCCTGAACCTGCTGGAAGCCCGCTACCAGTCCCAGGCCGCCCGGATCGATCTGGAAACCCTGGCAGGCCGCTTCGCCGCCTCGCCCTCCACCTCGCCCGCCACCCCGCAGTGAGCCAAGACACGCCATGAAGACACAAGCAAACACGTTCACCTTCAGCCTCACCGCCTCCGCCATCCTGGCCTTGAGCCTGGCCCTGTCGGCCTGTGGTGATGCGAAGAAAGACAGCGGTGCATCTGCCGCATCCGGCGCATCCGGTGCGTCAGCAGCCTCCGGCGCCTCGGCGGCCGACCCGCTGGACGTCACCATCAAGGCCGACATGGCCGCCAACTTCCAGGTCGCCAAGGTGGCCCGCGAACCCATGGCCCTGGTGCAAGAGGTCAGTGGCCGCATCGAGGCCAACGAGCGCCAGGTGACCCGCATCGGCGCGGGCGTCACCGGCCGCGTCACGCAGGTGCTGGCCGAGGTCGGCGACCGCGTGCGCCCCGGCCAGGTGCTGGCCCATGTGGCCAGCCCGGAGCTCGCCACCGCGCAGCTGGCCTACCTGCGCGCCCACGCGTCCACGCAACTCGCCGAGCGCGCCGTGGAGCGCGCCCGCCAGCTCATCCAGGCCGATGTGATCGGCTCGGCCGAGCTGCAGCGCCGCGAGTCCGAGCTGTCCATCGCGCGGGCCGAACTGCGCGCCGCCAGCGACCAGCTCACGCTGGTGGGCATCCCGCGCGATGCCATCGCCAAGCTGCGCGACTCGGGCAGCCTGTCCCCGCACGCGCTGGTGGTGGCCACGCAAGCCGGTGTGGTGGTCGAGCGCAAGGTCAGCCAGGGCCAGGTAGCCCAGCCGGGCGATCCGCTGTTCACCGTGGCCGACCTCGGCAATGTCTGGGTCGTGGGCGCCCTGCCCGAGCAAGCCGCCCGCAATGCGCGCATCGGCCAGCAGATCGAGATCAGCGTGCCGGCCATCGGCAAGCAGCTCTCGGGCCGCGTCATCCAGATCGCCGACACCGTCTCGCCCGAAACCCGCACCGTGCCTTTGCGCACCCAGGTGGACAACGCCGCGCACGAGCTCAAGCCGCAGATGCTGGCCACCATGCGCATCGCCGGCACGCCGGTGGAGTCGCTGGCCGTGCCGGCCGTGGCCGTGGTGCGTGACAACGACCGCGACCACGTCTTCGTGCAGACCTCGCCCACACGCTTTCGCCTCACGCCCGTCGAGCTGGGGGCCGCCAGCGAAGGCCGCCGTCCGGTCCTCAAGGGCCTGGCAGAGGGCACGCCGATCGTCGTCGAAGGCGCCTTCCACCTGAACAACGAGCGCAAACGCGCCGAACTGGAGTAAGGCCATGATTGCATCCATGATCCGGGCTGCGCTCGGACAACGGCTCATCGTGGTCGTGCTGGCGCTGGTGGTGTGTGCCTTCGGCCTGCGCGCCGCCTTGCACCTGTCCGTCGACGCCTTCCCTGACGTGACGAACGTGCAGGTGCAGATCGCCACCGAGGCGCCCGGCCGCTCGCCGGAAGAGATCGAGCGTTTCGTCACCGTGCCGCTGGAAATCGCCATGACGGGCCTGCCCGGTGTGGTCGAGATGCGCTCGCTCAACAAGAGCGGGCTGTCCATCATCACGCTGGTGTTCACCGATGCGACCGATGTGTATTTCGCGCGCCAGCTCGTCACCGAGCGGCTCATCGAGGTCACGCCGCGCATGCCGGCCGGCATCACGCCGGTGCTGGGCCCCGTCTCCACGGGCCTGGGCGAGGTCTACCAATACACGCTGGAAAAGCCCGATGACGGCCAACGCGCCCTGACCCCGACGGAGCTGGCCGAGCGCCGCACCGTGCAGGACTGGGTGGTGCGCCCGCTGTTGCGCTCGATCCCCGGCGTGGCCGAGATCAACTCGCAAGGCGGCTACGTCAAGCAGTACCAGGCGCTGGTGGACCCGAGCCGGCTGCGCCACTACGGCCTGTCGGTGCAGCAGGTGGTGCAGGCCATCGCCTCGAACAACGCCAACACCAGCGGCGGCATCCTGCCCCAGGTCACGGAGCAGTACCTGATCCGCGGCGTGGGCCTGATCCGCACCCTGGAGGACATCGGCAACATCGTCGTCAAGGAAGACGCCGGCGTGCCGGTGTTCGTCAAGGACGTGGCGCAGGTGGAAGTGGGCAGCGAGGTGCGCCAGGGCGCCATCATCAAGGGCGGCTACACCGAGGGCGTTTCGGGCATCGTGCTGATGATGCGCGCCGGCAATGCCAAGGAAATCGTCACCCGCGTGAAGGAGCGCGTGGCCGAGATCAACGCCAAGGGCATGCTGCCCGATGGCCTGCAGATCGTGCCTTACTACGACCGCACCGACCTGGTCGATTCGGCCCTGTGGACGGTGGGCAAGGTGCTGATCGAGGGCATCTTCCTGGTCGTGGTGGTGCTGTTCATCTTCCTGGGCGACGTGCGCTCCAGCCTGATCGTGGTGGCGACGCTGATCATCGCGCCGCTGAGCACCTTCATCATGATGAACCACTACGGCATCTCGGCCAACCTGATGTCGCTGGGGGGCCTGGCGAGCGCCATCGGCCTGATGGTGGACGCGACCGTGGTGGTGGTGGAG
>CAIQIL010000254.1 GCA_903871865.1 uncultured Burkholderiales bacterium | reverse complement strand
GGTGCAGGGCCAGGACCTCTTCGTCAAGGACGACTTCGTCTACATGCGCACCACCCGCGGGCCACAGCGCGTGGACGTCATCTACCGCCGCCTGGACGACGACTTCATGGACCCGGAAGTCTTCCGCAAGGACTCGACCCTGGGCGTGGCCGGCCTGCTGCGCGCCTACCGCGCCGGCAACGTGACCCTGGCCAACGCCTTCGGCACGGGCATCGCCGATGACAAGTCCATCTACCCCTACGTGCCCAAGATGATCGAGTTCTACCTCGGTGAGAAGCCCATCTTGCAGAACGTGCCCACGCACATTTGCCGCGAACCCGAGGCGCTGAAGTACACGCTGGACAACCTGGCCGACCTCGTCGTCAAGGAAGTCCACGGGGCAGGGGGCTACGGCATGCTGGTCGGCCCGGCGGCCACCAAGGCCGAGATCGAAGATTTCCGCAAGGTGCTGATCGCCAACCCGAGCAACTACATCGCCCAGCCGACGCTGTCGCTGTCGACCTGCCCGACCTTCGTGGACAGCGGCATCGCGCCGCGCCACATCGACCTGCGCCCCTTCGTGCTGTCTGGCAAGACGGTGCAGATGGTGCCCGGCGGCCTGACCCGCGTGGCCTTGAAAGAAGGCTCGCTCGTGGTCAACAGCTCGCAGGGCGGCGGCACCAAGGACACCTGGGTTCTGGAGAACTGACCATGCTCAACGAACGCATCGAAGACCACCTGCCCACGCAACTCATCGAGACCGAATCCGGGGCCTGGCGGGCACGCCACGCCTCCGGCATGTCGCATATGGAGACCAAGCCCATGCTGTCGCGCACCGCCGATCACCTCTTCTGGATGGCCCGCTACATGGAGCGCGCCGAAAACACCGCGCGCCTGCTGGACGTGAACTACCAGACGTCCTTGCTGCCGCAATCCAGCGAGGCCGCGCTGCAAGGCTGGGAGGGCCTGCTGGGCATCAGCGAACTCACCGAGGAATACCTCCACAAGTTCGACGAGGTCAATGCGCGCGACGTGATGTCATTCATGGTGACCGACGCCAACAACCCGTCGAGCATCCTGAGCTGCCTGCGCGCCGCCCGCGAGAACGCCCGGGCCGTGCGCGGGGCGCTCACCACCGAGGTCTGGGAGACCATGAACCAGACCTGGCTGGAGTTCAACCGCCTGGTCAAGGAAGGCGCCATGGGGCGCGACCCGGCCGACCTGTTCGAGTGGGTCAAGTTCCGCTCGCACCTCTCGCGTGGCGTCACCCTGGGCACCATGCTGCAAGACGAGTCCTTCCACTTCCAGCGCATCGGCACCTTCCTGGAGCGCGCCGACAACACCGCCCGCCTGCTGGACGTGAAGTTCCACGCGCGCAACACCGAGTTTTTCGGCTCGGGCGCCGGCAACGAGGGCAAGGAGGTGGACTTTTACCACTGGTCGGCCGTGCTGCGCTCGGTCTCGGCCTTCGAGGTCTACCGCAAGGTCTACCGCAACGTCATCCGCCCGGAGAAGGTGGCCGAGCTGCTGATCCTGCGCGCCGAGATGCCGCGCTCGCTGGTGCACTGCATGGACGAGGTGGTCAGCAACCTGCGCGCCGTGGCCAACGACCACAGCCAGGAAACCCTGCGCCGCGCCGGTCGACTGCGCGCCGACCTGCAGTTCAGCCGCATCGACGAGATCACGGCCACCGGCCTGCACGCCT
>CAIQIL010000253.1 GCA_903871865.1 uncultured Burkholderiales bacterium | reverse complement strand
CCACACCAGGGCGTCCAAGTCCAAGTGGTTGGTGGGCTCGTCGAGCAGCAGCAGCTTGGCCGGGCACATCAGCGCCCGGGCCAGCTGCAGGCGCATCCGCCAGCCGCCCGAGAAGCTGTTGACGGGCGCCATGGCCTGCTCCAGCGTGAAGCCCAGGCCCAGCAGCAGGGCCTGCGCGCGGGCCGGTGCGTCGAACACGCCGGCTTCGGCCAGGTTGGCGTGGGCCTCGCCGATGGCGTTGCCGTCGTCGGCTTCTTCCGCCGCGGCCAGGTCGGCCTTGGCCTTCATCAGGCGGGCGTCGCCTTGCAACACGAAGTCGGTGGCGGGCTCGTCGGTCTCGGGCATGTTCTGCGCGACCTCGGCCATGCCGCCCGGTTGCAGCCAGGCGGGCGGGATCTCGACGTCACCGGCGTCCGGGTGCAGCCGTCCGGCCAGCAGCGAGAACAGCGAGGACTTGCCCGCGCCGTTGCGCCCGATCAGGCCGACTTTCTCGCCGGGATGGAGGGTGGCGCTGGCCTGGTCCAGGACGGGTTTCACGCCTCGCAGCAGGGAGACGTTTTTCAGAACGATCATGAAGGACTCAGGTAGGAAGGAGCAGGGCGTCGCGGGTGACGAGCAGGAGCTGGTCGTCGCCGGACGTCGTGGGCAGCCAGGTGACGGCGGGGGCGAGTTCGGGGAAGGCGCGCTCGAAGTTCGGGCGCTCGTTGCCGATCTCCATCACCAGCACGGCGTCTTCGCTCAGGAAGCGGTCGGGCTCGGCGCGCAGGGCCGCGAACAGGGCGCGGGTGAAGTCCATGCCGTCGTCCCCCGAGGCCAGCGCGAGTTCAGGCTCGGCGCGGTACTCGGCGGGCAGGGCTTGCATGGACGCCGCGTTGACGTAGGGCGGGTTGCACAGGACCAGGTCATACGGCCCGCGCACACCAGACACGCCATCGCTTTTCAGCAAGGTGATGCGGTCTTGCAGCCCGTGCGCATCGACGTTGATGCGGGCCACGGCCAGGGCGTCGTCGCTGATGTCGGCGGCGTCCACCGTGACCTCGGGGAAGGCCATGGCGGCCAGCACAGCCAGGCTGCCGTTGCCGGTGCACAGGTCCAGCACGCGGCGGGTGTGCGCGCCCAGCCAGGTGTCGATGCTGCCATCGGCCAGGACCTCGGCGATGAAGGAGCGCGGCACGATGGCGCGCTCGTCGACATAGAAGGGCACGCCCTGCAGCCAGGCTTGCTTCGTCAGGTAGGCGGCGGGCTTGCGCGTGGCGATGCGCTCGCCGATGAGCTCATGGACCGCGTCGGTCTGGTCGGTGCCGACCGGCAGCTCCGCGACCTCGTCGAGGCCATCGATGGGCAGGTTCAGGCGCCACAGCACCAGCCAAGCGGCCTCGTCGAAGGCGTTGGTGGTGCCGTGCCCGAAGGCCACGCCGGCGTCGCTCAGGCGCTGAGCGCTGGCTTCGATCAGTGCGATGACGTTCACGCGAGCAGCCTTTCCAGGGTGCCGCGGTAAATGTCCTTGAGCGGCTCGATGTCGGCGACGCGCACGTGCTCGTCGATTTTGTGGATGCTGGCGTTCACGGGGCCGAACTCCACGACCTGCGGGCAGATCTGCGCGATGAAGCGGCCATCCGAGGTGCCGCCCGTGGTGGACAGCTCGGTCGTGACGCCGGTGACCTGCGCGATGGCCGCGGCCATGGCGTCCACCAGCGGGCCCTTGCGGGTCAGGAAGGGGCGGCCGCCCAGCGTCCAGTCGATGTGGAAGTCCAGTCCGTGCTGGCGCAGCACGTCTTCGAGGCGCTGCTGCAGCGATTCGGGCGTGGACTCGGTCGAAAAGCGGAAGTTGAAGTCGATGACGACCTCGCCGGGGATGACGTTGTTGGCGCCGGTGCCCGCGTGGACGTTCGACATCTGCCAGCTGGTGGGCGGGAAGTGCTCATTGCCCTGGTCCCAGACGATGCCGACCAGCTCGGCCAGGGCCGGTGCCACCTTGTGGATGGGGTTTTGGGCCAGGTGCGGGTAGGCGATGTGGCCTTGCACGCCCTTGACGCGCAACTTGCCCGACAGCGAACCACGGCGGCCGTTCTTGATCATGTCGCCGACCTGCTGCACCGAGGTGGGCTCACCGACGATGCAGGCGTCCAGGCGCTGGCCTTGCTGCTGCAGCCACTCGCAGACCTTCACGGTGCCATCGACCGAGGGGCCTTCTTCGTCGCTGGTGATGAGGAAGGCGATGCTGCCCTTGTGCTGCGGGTGGGCGGCAAGGAATTCTTCTGAGGCCACGACCATGGCGGCCAGCGAGGTCTTCATGTCGGCGGCACCGCGGCCATAGAGCAGGCCGTCGCGGTGGCTGGGCACGAAGGGCGGGCTGCCCCACTGGTCGAGCGGGCCGGTGGGCACGACGTCGGTGTGGCCAGCGAAGGCCAGCACGGGCGCTGCTGCGTCGCTGCCGCGCTTGATGGCCCAGAGGTTGGTCACGGGGGCGTCGGTCGGGCCGAAGCTCAGCGTGTGGCACGCGAAGCCCAGGGCCTTCAGGCGCTCGGTCATGAGGGCTTGGCAGCCTTGGTCTTCGGGCGTGACGGAGGGGCGAGCGATCAGCGCCTCGGTGAGGCGCAGGGTGGCGGTCATGGCGGTTCCGGGAAAAGCTGGAAGGAGCGGAGGTCAAAAGCGCGTGGCACCGAAACCCGCGGCACCGAAGCCAGTGGCGGGCTCGTCCGGGGTCACGTCCAGCGTGATCTCGGTGAAGGAGGGGCCGTG
Source organism: uncultured Burkholderiales bacterium (assembly GCA_903871865.1). Taxonomy (GTDB): domain Bacteria; phylum Pseudomonadota; class Gammaproteobacteria; order Burkholderiales; family Burkholderiaceae_C; genus Aquabacterium. The sequence continues at coordinate 1,453 of CAIQIL010000253.1, read as the reverse complement.
GTCCTGCTCTTCCGGCTTCTGGACCAGCTTCGTCTGCTGGCTGTTGTCGTTCTGCAGGCGCCACATCAGGTTGGTCGGCGAGTCGGCTTGCGACAGACCCTCGTCGCGGCTGACGATGCCCTCGTTGATGAGGCGGGCGATGTCCTGCTCGTAGCTCTGCGAGCCGTCGGCCATGGATTTCTCCAGCGCTTCCTTGACGCCGCTGAAGTCGCCGCGCTCGATCATTTCCGACACCAGCTGCGTGTTCAGCAGCACCTCCACGGCGGGGATGCGGCCACCGGCATTGGGGCCCGCCTGGGCCTTGAGCAGGCGCTGCGAGACGATGGCCTTGAGGCCCGAGGCCAGGTCGTTGAGCAAGGCGGGGCGCGCTTCCGGCGTGTAGAAGGACAGGATGCGGCCCAGCGCGTGGTAGCTGTTGTTGGCGTGCAGGGTGGACAGCACCAGGTGGCCCGACAGCGCATAGGACAGCGCCGCCGTCATGGTTTCGCGGTCGCGGATTTCACCGATCAGGATGCAGTCCGGTGCCTGGCGCAGCGCGTTCTTCAGGCCGATCTGCAGCGACTGCGTGTCGCGGCCCACTTCGCGCTGGTTGACGATGGACTTCTTGTTGACGAACAGGAATTCCAGCGGGTCCTCGATGGTGAGGATGTGCCCGGTCATGTTCTGGTTGCGGTACTCCAGCATGGAGGCCAGCGTGGTGCTCTTGCCCGTGCCGGTGGCGCCGGCCAGCATGATCAGGCCGCGCTTTTGCATGACCAGGTCCTTGAGCACCGGCGGCACATTGAGCGTGTCGAGTGCCGGGATGTCCGAGGGGATGTGGCGAAACACCGCCGCCACCGAGCCGCGCTGCTTGAACGCGCTCAGGCGGAAGATGGCCACCCCAGGGATGGTCAGGCCGAGGTTGAGCTCACCGGTTTCGTCCAGCTCTTCCATCTGGCTGGGCGACACCATCTCGGCCAGCAGCTGCCGGGGCTGAGACGGCGTCAGCACCTGGTCGGTCAGCTGCATGATCTGCCCGTTGATCTTGATGAGGATGGGCGTGCGTGCCGACAGGAAAACGTCCGAGGCCTTTTTCTCGGCCATCAGGCGCAGCACGCGTTCGAGGTTGCCACCGCTCATCAAGGTCTCCTGGGATGTGGTTCAGACGGGCAGATCGCCTGCAAGGGCCGATCAGGCGCCGCGCAGCAGGTCGTTGATGCTGGTCTTGGAACGCGTTTGCGCATCGACGCGCTTGACGATCACGGCGCAGTACAGCGAGTACTTGCCATCGGCCGAAGGCAGGTTGCCCGACACGACCACCGAACCGGCGGGGATGCGGCCATACGAGACTTCGCCCGTGGCGCGGTCGTAGATCTTGGTGGACTGGCCGATGTACACGCCCATCGAGATCACCGAGTTCTCTTCGACGATCACGCCTTCGACGACTTCCGAGCGGGCGCCGATGAAGCAGTTG
>CAIQIL010000252.1 GCA_903871865.1 uncultured Burkholderiales bacterium | reverse complement strand
GGCCTGCAGGGCGTCCACCAGGCGCGATTTGTACGGGTTGTTCTCGTACCACCAGCGCGGCAGTTCGCCGTCCAGGCCGAAGTCGAGTTTCTCGCGGGCAACGAGTGCCTTGGCGTTGTGCAGGGCTTGTTGGCTCATGGTGTCTCCGTGTCGCAGGCCTCTGGGACCCGTCAGATTTGATCTGAGTTGGATCCTAGGGGTGTGGCCGCCCTGTGCGAGGCACCGTGTGCGACACGAGGGCTGTCTGTGCGTCATGTCTCGGCATTGACGTGCATCCGGGGTGGTCCTGGATGGTTCGGGCGGGCGTGATCCGAAAAGCGGTGCATTGACATCCTAGGGATGGGCGAGATGGTGCTGTCGGCCTACGCTGAGGCCATTCAAACCTCAGGAGGTGTCACATGCTGACCCCATTTTCTTGGCGCTCTTTGGGTGCTGCCCTTGCGCTGGTGAGCCTTGTCACGCAGGCCCAGGCCTACACCGAGCACACCGACCGTGCCAGCTTCACGGCCGCGCAGCCCTCGCAGTACCTCTACACCTTTGCCGCGCCGAACATCGTGTCCATCCTGTCGTCTGCGCAGGGTGATCTGGCCGGTGTCAGCACGGTGGGCGGTGACGCCTACGGCCAGGCCCAGGGCAGCAACGTCGGGGGCTCCAGCGGCGGCAGCATCGACAACTTCAAGCCGCTGCGCTTTGACTTCCTGCAGCCGGTCTATGGCTTCGCCTTCGACGATTTCGACCTGACGCTGGACGAGTCGCCCGTGGTGTCGGTGTCCTTCGCCGATGGCAGCAGCTTCACGCACGTGCTGGGCACGGTGAGCACGGCCTTCACGCCGCTGTTTTACGGCGTGAGTTCTGCGGTGGCCTTGACCCGGGTCGAGGTGTTCTCCTCGGACGCCAGTGCCAACTACCTGCCCGGCAACCGTGCCAACCTGGTGGGCAATGTGACCCTGGGCGTCACGGCCGTGCCTGAGCCACCTTCGCTGGTCCTGGCGGCCGTGGGCCTGGCCCTGGCGCTGTTCGTCAGGTCCCGCCGCAGCCGCTCGGCGGACTGAGCCACGGTCCTCAGGCCGTCTCGGCGAAGAGCTCCCGCCCGATCAGCATGCGGCGGATCTCGCTGGTGCCCGCGCCGATCTCGTAGAGCTTGGCGTCGCGCCACAGCCGGCCCAGCGGGTAGTCGTTGATGTAGCCGTTGCCGCCGAAGATCTGGATGCCTTCACCGGCCATCCAGGTCGCTTTTTCGGCCGTCCACAGGATGAGGGCGGCGCAGTCCTTGCGCACATGGCGGGCGTGCTGCGTGCCCAGCGCGTCGAGGTTCTTGGCCACGGTGTAGGCCAGGGCGCGCGCCGCTTGCTGCACGGTGTACATGTCGGCCAGCTTGCCTTGCAGCAGCTGGAATTCGCCGATGGCCTGGCCGAACTGCTTGCGTTCGTGCACGTAGGGGATGACGTTGTCCATCACCGCCTGCATGATGCCCAGCGGCCCGCCCGAGAGCACGGCGCGTTCGTAGTCCAGCCCGCTCATCAGCACCCGGGCGCCCTGGCCCACGCCGCCCAGCACGTTCTCCGCGGGCACCTCGCAATCCTCGAAAAACAGCGGGTAGGTGTTGGAGCCGCGCATGCCCAGTTTGTCGAGGTGCGGGCCTTTGCTGAAGCCCTTCATGCCTTTTTCGATGAGGAAGGCGGTCATGCCTTTGGCGCCGGCCTGCGGGTCGGTCTTGGCATAGACGACCAGCACATCGGCGTCACCGCCATTGGTGATCCACATCTTGCTGCCATTGAGCACGTAGCGGTCGCCGTGGACGCCGCCAAGGCCCGGCTTCAGCTCGGCGCGCAGCTGCATGCTCACCACGTCGGAGCCGGCGTTGGGCTCGCTCATGGCCAGCGCACCGACGTGTTCGCCACTGATCAGCTTGGGCAGGTAGCGGCGCTTTTGCGCCTCGCTGCCGTTGCGGTGGATCTGGTTGACGCACAGGTTGGAGTGCGCGCCGTAGCTCAGCCCGACCGATGCGCTGCCGCGGCTGATTTCTTCCATGGCCACCATGTGCGCCAGGTAGCCCAGGTTGGTGCCGCCGTGCTCTTCCGACACCGTCAGGCCGTGCACGCCCAGCTCGCCGAGCTTGCGCCACATGTCGGCGGGGAAGAGGTTGTCCTGGTCGATCTGGGCGGCGCGCGGGGCCAGCTCGCGCTGCACAAAGGCGCGCACGGCTTCGCGCAGGGCGTCGATGTCGTCACCGAGCTGGTGGTTGAGTCCGGGCAGGGTCATTGGGGGTCTCCTTCAGTGGGTTGCGCGTTTGGCCAGCAGGGCATTGGCCACGCGCGAGACGGGCTTGCGGCCGAGTGCGCCCGAGATGAAGGCGCCGGCGTCAACCAGCGCGTCCAGGTCGATGCCGGTGTGGATGCCCAGGCCGTTGAGCAGGAAGACCACGTCTTCCGTGGCCACGTTGCCCGTGGCGCCCTTGGCGTAGGGACAGCCGCCCAGGCCGGCCACGCTGGCGTCGAAGGTGTGGACGCCGAGCTGCAGGCAGGCGTGGATGTTGGTGAGCGCCTGGCCGTAGGTGTCGTGGAAGTGACCGCTGAGCTCGGCCAGGGGCACGTGCTGGAGCGTGGCCTCCATCACCGCGCTGACGCGCCCGGCCGTGCCCACGCCGATGGTGTCGGCGATGCCGATGTGGTGGGCGCCGATGTCGAGCAGGCGCCGGGCCACATCGACCACGGCGTCGGTGCCCACCTCGCCCTGGTAAGGGCAGCCCAGCGCACACGACACCGCCGCGCGCACGCGCAGGCCGTGGGCGCGCGCGGCTTCGGCCACCGGGCGGAAGCGCTCGATGGATTCGGCGATCGAGCAGTTGATGTTGCGCTGGCTGAAGGCCTCGGAGGCCGCCGCGAAGATGACGACCTCGTCGGCGCCCGCAGCCAGCGCGCCCTCGAAGCCCTTCATGTTGGGCGTGAGCACGCTGTGGCGCACGCCGGCGGGGCGCGGGATGCCGGCCATGACCTCGGCGTTGTCGGCCATTTGCGGCACCCACTTGGGGCTGACGAAGCTGGTGACTTCGATGTGCTTCAGGCCGGCCGCCTGCAGGCGGTGCACGAGCGCGATCTTGTCGGCCGCAGGCACCGGCTGGGCTTCGTTTTGCAGGCCGTCGCGGGGGCCGACATCGACCAGGGTGACGTGGGTGGTTTCAACTTCAAACTCCTCTCTAATCGTGCTATTTGCCGTGTCGTCAGCGTCGCTGCTGCCCGTATTAGGCGCGTAGTTCATTAGGCGATTTT
>CAIQIL010000251.1 GCA_903871865.1 uncultured Burkholderiales bacterium | reverse complement strand
CCTGGTTGCAGCTGCTCTGGTTGATGCGGCGCTTGCGGCCCAGGGGGGTGTCCACCGGCTCGACGCTCAGGCAGTTGGACTGCACGGTGCAGTCGCCACAGCCCTCGCACACCAGCTCGTTGATGACGACGCGCGCGGGCGCTGCGGCCATCGTGCCGCGCTTGCGGCGGCGGCGCTTCTCGGTGGCGCAGGTCTGGTCGTAAATCAGCACCGTGCAGCCGGGCGTTTCGCGCAGCGCGCGCTGCACGTCATCGAGGTCGTCGCGGTGGCGCAGCTCGACGCCCGCGGCCAGGTCATGCACCTGGGCGTAACGGCTGCGGTCGTCGGTCACCACCACGATGCGGCGCACGCCTTCCGCGTCCAGCTCGCGGGTCATGGCCGCCACGCTCAGGTTGCCGTCGATGGGCTGGCCGCCCGTCATGGCCACCGCGTCGTTGTAAAGGACCTTGTAGGTGATGTTGACCTTCGCTGCGATGGCCTGGCGGATGGCCAGGAGGCCCGAGTGGAAGTAGGTGCCATCGCCCAGGTTGACGAAGACGTGCGGCTCGTCGGTGAAAGGCGCCTGCCCCACCCAGGCCACACCCTCGCCGCCCATCTGGGTGACCATGCCGGTGTTGCGGTCCATCCACTGCGCCATGTAGTGGCAGCCAATGCCGGCCATGGCGCGCGAGCCCTCGGGCACGCGGGTGGAGGTGTTGTGCGGGCAGCCGCTGCAGAACCAGGGCGCGCGCTCAGGGCTGGCGCCGGCGGCGTTGCCCTGGGCCAGCGCAGCCTCCTTGGCGTCGATCACCCGCAGGCGCTCGGCGATGCGTTCGCGCAGGTGCGAGGGCGCGTCGCGCAGCAGGCCCAGGCGGTCCAGGCGCTGGGCCAGGGCCTTGGCGATCAGCGCCGGGTTGAGGTCGGCCTGGGCGCGCAGCAGCCAGCGGCTGGCCGGATGGGGGTGCGACCACTCGCCACCTGTCAGGTCGCCCTCGCCTTCGCTGAATTTGCCCAGCACATTGGGGCGCACGTCCTCGCGCCAGTTGTAGAGCTCCTCCTTGAGCTGGTACTCGATCATCTGGCGCTTTTCTTCCACCACCAGGATCTCTTGCAGGCCTTGGGCGAATTCGCGCGTCAGGCTGGCCTCCAGCGGCCACACCACGGCCACCTTGTGCAGGCGCAGCTTGAGCGCCCGGCAAGCGTCGTCGTCCAGCCCCAGGTCGTGCAGGGCCTGGCGCAGGTCGTTCCAGGCCTTGCCGCTGGCCATCACACCCAGCCGCGCACCTTCGCTGTCCAGCACCGTGTGGTTGAGGCGGTTGGCGCGCACATAGGCCAGGGCCGCGTACCACTTGTGGTCCATCAGGCGGGCCTCTTGCGCCAGCGGCGCGTCCGGCCAGCGGATGTGCACGCCGCCTTCGGGCATGTCGAAATCGCTGGGCAGCACGATGCGCACGCGGTCCGGGTCGATCATGGCGGTGGCGCTCGACTCGACGATCTCCTGGATGGTCTTCAGGCCCGACCACACGCCAGCGTAGCGACTCAGGGCAAAAGCATGCAGGCCCAGGTCCAGGATCTCCTGCACCGTGGACGGGAAGAACACCGG
>CAIQIL010000250.1 GCA_903871865.1 uncultured Burkholderiales bacterium | reverse complement strand
GCTTTGCCCTGCTGTTGCTGGCGCTCACCGCCTTCATCAACCTCTTCCTGGCACTGGCATGGCGCCTGCTGACGCCGTTCGGCCAGGGCTTCCCGGCCCTGTTTTTCGAGGCCAACACCGCGGTGGTGATGCTGTTCGTGCTGGGCGGCTGCTGGGTCGAATCGCAGCGGCTGAAGTCTGGCGGTGGCCCGCGCGTGGCCCGCTGGCTGGGCGGCCAACCCGTCCAGGACGATGGCGATGCGCTGTCGCGGCGCCTGCTCAATGTGGTGGACGAGATGGCGATCGCCAGCGGCCAGCCCGTGCCGCAGGTCTTCGTGCTGCCCCGGGAAGACGCCATCAACGCCTTCGTGGCCGGCTGGGGCCCGCAAGACACGGTGCTGTGCGTGACCCGTGGCGCGCTGGAGCGCCTGCAACGCGCCGAGCTGCAGGGCCTGGTCGCCCACGAGTTCGGCCACCTGCAGGAGGACGACTTGCCCCTGACCATGCGCATGCTGGCCCTGGTGTGGGGCCTGTCGCTGGTGCATGGCTGGGGCCAGAGCCTGATGGCCACCGACGACGCCGGCCAGGTCAACCCCCTGCGCTGGCTGGCCGGCGTGGTGTTTGCCGGCGTGGGCTGGCTGGGCTGGCTGGCCGGGCGCCTGCTGCAGGCCGCGGTCACGCGCCAGCGCGAGTTCCTGGCCGATGCCTGTGCCGTGCAGTTCACCCGCACGCGCGACGGCCTGGGCGGCGTGCTGCGCAAGGTCTGGTACGACCAGGAAGTGCTGGCCGGCCGCATGCGGCATCCAGCGGCCGACATGGTCTCGGCCCTGCTGCTGCACAACACCGACAGCAGCCCCTGGCTGGCCACGCACCCGCCCCTGCCGGAGCGCATCCGCCGCATCTGCGGCTCGGCCCTGTCGCCGCTGCCCGCCCCCCTCATCCGCCTGGAAGCCACCGAGCCACGCCGGGCCGCATTGGCATCGCCCATGCCCGAAGGCGCCCTGGCCGCAGCCACGCCCTTTGCCGCACAGGCCAGCCTCTCGCCCGGTGAGCTGCGCCGCCAGCAGCTCGCGGCCGACCGCGAGGCCCTGGAGCGCCTCCGCCTGCTGGGCGGGCCCACCGAGCTGCGCCTGCTGGTGCTGGCCCTGATGATGGACCCCCACAATGGCCGTGAGTGCAAGCTCTGGCGCCAGCTGGCCGAAGGTGTCCACCAGAGCGAACGCATCCTGGACGATGTTGCCGTGCTGCTGCCCGTGCGGCATGTGCCGGAGTTCGAGCGCGTGACGGAGCTGGTGCGCGAAGCGCCCATCGAGCAGCGCCGCACCCTGGTCGAGCACGCCCGCGACCTGCTGCGCGCCGATGGCAAGGTCAGCCCGCGCGACCGCCTCTGGTGGCTGGCCTTGCGCCACCGCGTGGGCGAGCACCGCCCCACGGCGGGGCAGATCCTGCGGCCCATCGCCACCCAGGGCCAGGCGCTGAACGAGCTCGATGCCGAACAACGCCACCACGCTGCCGCGTTGGCCGCCTACCTGGCGCGGCTCGTCCCGTGCGACTCGGTGGGGGCGGAACTCCCTGCGGCGAACACCGCCTGGTTCGGTGCCGTGATGAAGCGCTGCGGCGCACTGCACCAGCCCACGGCCGACCAGCAAATGCCCGACGCCGACGCCCTGGCCCACGCCCTGTCGGCCATGCAGGAGCTCTCGTGGATGCTGCGCCCGCAACTGCTCAAAGCCTGGGTGGAAGAGGCCTTCAACCACAGCCCGCAAGGCGTGCTGTCAGACGCCAGCGCGGACGCGCTGAGGTTGATGGCGCGCCTGCTGGACGCGCCCTTGCCACCGATGCTGGAAGCCCACTACCCGCGGCCCTGAAACGCCTCTGAAGTGCCCCTGAAACGCCGAGCCGCCGCCCTGGGCGGACAGCGCTCACTCGCCAGCGCGTGGCAGCCGGGTCAAGCCCAGCAGGCCATTGCGCAGCTCATCCGGGGCGTTCGGCCCGATGTACATGCGCAAATAGACTTGGTAGGCCAGTTCGTCGTTGATGGACAGCGTCGCGCCGCCATCGCCCGTCAGGGGCTTGCCGTTGTGCGTGGCCATCCAGCCCACGCCCGGCACCCAGTCGAGGTTGACGACATCGCCCTTGCTGACCCGCTTGACGTTGGCATAGGCCGCGCCGATCTGACCGATCGGGCCGATCAGGCGCTTGAACTCTTCCTCGTTGGCGGACTGTTTGAAGTCGGCCAGGAAGATGCGCGTGATGGTGGACGAGGTGAACTCGCGCAGGATGTTGAGCTGGATGCGGCGGATGCCGTTGAGCTTGTAGATGGCGTCCGGCGTGGTGCGCTTCTCAGGCAGGTACAAGGCCGTGACGTCGGCCTTGAAGTAGCCGCGCTTGCGCACCCCGGCCCCATTGAGCACCAGCTTCTGGCCATAGGCCGTCGTGGTCTCGGGCAACTCCACCCCTTCGAGCTCCACCGCGGGCGGCGCCGCCTGGGCGGTCGAAGCCCAAGGCAGCAGCGCCGAAGCGGCCGCCACGCCCAGCACATCGCGCCGGCTGACAGCCGAGGTGCGCGAACCCAGCAGGTCTTGTTCAGGCTTGTCCAACATCTTCAAACCTCCCACCACCGTGGCAGCGACATCACAGGGGCTTGGACACGGTCAGCCAGAAGGCCTGACCCTCGGTGCGGTTGCGGGCGCTGAACTCCCGCAGGAACTTGCCCTCGACCATCATCTCGCCGCCGTTCATCAGCCAGCCCACGGCCGGGCCGATGGCGTTCACGCTGCTCTTGTTGCCCGAGGTGAGTTCCTTGCGCAGGTTGCGCTCGGTGATCTCGGTGGCGGTGAAGCCGCTCAGGTTCTGGGTGTCGCGCGAGAGCTGGCGTACGAAGTAGCCCTGCAGGCCCACACGCCAGTCGTCGCTGACGAAGGCCATGGCCTGCCAGTCGAGGTTGAACATGTTGCCGGAGTAGTAACCGTTGTCCTTGTTGCGGGTGTTGAACGAGAACACCGTGCGGGCGCCCACGTCCCAGCCGTCGCCCACGAAGCTGTACTGCACCGAGGGGCGGAAGGTGTAGAAATTGCCGTAACCCGTGTTCACGCGGCGGCTGACGTTGTAGTTGCCGGTGGGCAGCACGACCGTGGGCGCGAAGGTGACGGCCTGGTGATCGCCGATTTCCCAGTGCAGCACGGGCGAGACTTCCAGGTCGCCCAGGCCGGTCTGGTCGCCGTCCTGGGTGGCATCGACGCGGGCATTGATGCCGGCGGTCACCAGAGGCTGGAAAGCTGCCGCGGCACCCGACGCATAGGGCGTGCCCGCGAACTTGGGCGAAGCGGTGAAATTGGCGCGGCGGTTCATCACGGGCAGCATCGCCGTGAAGCCGACGTTGGCGCCCAGCAGGCGGTGGGCGCTCAGGTAGGTGATGCGGGGCAGCAGCGCGTAGGTGTCGGCGTCGATGCCGATGTTCGAACGCAGCCCCGGCTGCGCGGGCACCGGGCCTTGCGCATCGACCGGCGTGGCGCTGGTGGCCTGCTTGCCGTCGTTGCCCTTGATCTTGCTGGCGTGGTAGGCCACCAGGGGCGCCTGCACGTACCAGCCGGGCACCAGGGGCGCGGTCATGTCGCTGCCGCCCACGCCAGGGGAATAGCGCTGCAGGCCGTTTTCAGCCGCACCGGCGTGGTGGGCGGCCAAGGTCAGCACCGCGGCAGAGGCCACCAGCGTCAAGGCGCGGAGGGGCTGGGGGCGCAAGGCGGCTTGCGGGGAAAGGCGCGGGTGGGACATCGTGGACTCCTGGATGCGTGGCGATCGCCTTGATGCACATCAAACGCTCATCGCGCGCCGTGCCCGGCAACCTTGGGGTCAGACTGTGCCAATTTCGCGCAAGCCGCGGTGGCGCGCTGTGGCCAGTTCACGACAAACGCCGCACTTTTTGAGGAAGATGCCCGCGTTTCACGCCCGAATGAAGGGGGTGCTTGCCCGAGGCTGTCGCCTTCGGGCCGCTGCGGCCTTCACCGCAGGCCGCTCACTCGCCTTCGCCGAACTTGTCGTTGATGAGGGCGATCAGGGCCTTCATGGCGTCGTCTTCGCGCTCGCCCTCGCACTCCAGCTCGACGCTGCTGCCCAGGCCGGCGGCCAGCATCATCACGCCCATGATGCTTTTGGCATTGACGCGGCGATCGTTGCGGCTCATGTGCACCTGGCAGGGGAAGCTGCTCGCGAGTTTGGTGAGCTTGGCCGAGGCACGGGCGTGCAGGCCCAGCTTATTGCTGATGGTGACGGTGGTCTTGATCATGGGTGGGCTGACTGGCCTGGTTCTGGGGCCGGCTGGTGGCGATCTGCATGACGCCCTGGACGCCGCCTGCCACCGCCCGGGTGATGAGGATGTCCAGCGTTTCGGAGGAATAGTTCAGCGCGCGCCACAGCATGGGCAGGTTGACGCCCGTGACGACCTTGGCATGCACGCCATCGGCCAGGCGCTGCACGGTGTTGCAAGGCGTGGCGCCAAACACATCGGTGAGGATGAGCACTTCGCCGCGGCTGTCACCGCTGCGGGCGGTCTCCAGCATGATGCGGGCCTGCGCTTCGAGCTCTTCGGGCGTCTGCTGGGCGTGCACGTCCAGCGCCTGCAGGCTGGCGGCGGCCTCCGGGAAGCAGTGCTGGGCGGCCATTTTCAGGGCAGAGGCCAGCGGTGCGTGCGCGATGATGATGAGGCCGGACATAGGTGCGCGATTATCGGCGCCTCAGCCAGGAAAGTGGAAGCCCTGAAGGAAGGTGGTGACCCCTTCCCGCCCGGAATGCGCACTTGCGGCCTCGCCCGAATGCCAGACAGAGGCCTGGAACACCGTGAGTC
>CAIQIL010000249.1 GCA_903871865.1 uncultured Burkholderiales bacterium | reverse complement strand
GGCGGTGGCCACCGAGTCCTGGGTTTCCCAGGCGGCCGGCTCGGCGGCTGCCGAAGGCTCATAGGGCTGGTCAAAGAAAGGGTCGGCCGGGGCGCGGCGCGGGGCCGGACGGCTGGAGCGGCTGTCGCGGTCGCGCGGGACATAGGCTTCACGCGCCTCGCGCGGCGCACCACTGGCCGCGCCCGCCGCGGACATGTCGGGACGATCGTCGAAAGCCTCATCGCGACGTCGGTAGGTCGGGCGCTCGCTGCGCTCACCGCGATCCCCGCGGTCACCACCACGGCCACCGTCCAGCTCGAACGCTTCGACCTCGATCTTCTTCTTGATCAGCTTTTCGATGTCACCCATCAGGCGGGCGTCGCTGCTGGTCACCAGCGAGACGGCCAGGCCCGAGGCGCCAGCGCGACCCGTGCGGCCGATGCGGTGCACGTAGTCTTCGGCGTTGAAGGGGATGTCGAAGTTGAACACCGCCGGCAGGGCCGCGATGTCGATGCCGCGTGCGGCCACGTCGGTGGCCACGAGCAAATCGACCTCGCCACGCTTGAAGGCATCCAGGGACTTGATGCGCTCGTCCTGCGACTTGTCGCCGTGCAGGGCCGATGTGCGCAGGCCGTCGCGCTCGAAGGTGCGCGCCAGACGGGCGCAACCCAGCTTGGAGTTCACGAAGACGATGGACTGCTTGATGTCGCGGTCGCGCAGGATCTGGCGGATCACGTGGCGCTTGCTGTCGTCATCGACCTTGTAGAAGCGCTGCTCGACGTTGGTCGCCGTCTGGTTGGGACGGGCCACCTCGACCAGCACCGGGTCCTGGAGGTAGCTTTGCGCCAGCTTCTTGATCTCGGGCGAGAAGGTGGCCGAGAACAACAGGGTCTGGCGGGTCTTGGGCAGGTAGCTGAGGATGCGCTGCAGGTCCGGCAGGAAGCCGATGTCGAGCATGCGGTCGGCCTCGTCGAGCACCACGTACTCCACCTGCGAGAGGTTGCAGTTCTTGGCCTCGATGTGGTCGATCAAGCGGCCCGGGGTGGCGATCAGCACCTCGACGCCGGCCTTGAGCTCGACCGTCTGCTCTTTCATGTTCATGCCGCCGAACACCACGGCCGAGCGCAGGTTGCACTTGCTGGCGTAGGTCTTGACGTTGTCGGCCACCTGGATGGCGAGTTCACGCGTGGGCGCCAGCACGATGGCACGCACCGGGTGGCGGGCGGGCGACATGCTGGCGTTCTCGTGCTTCATCATCTTCTGAAGCAACGGGATGGAGAAGGCGGCGGTTTTGCCGGTGCCGGTTTGCGCCGCGCCCATGACGTCGCGGCCCGCCAGCACCAAGGGGATGGCCTTGGCCTGGATCGGCGTCATCGTCGGGTAGGCGATGGCGGCGAGGATCTTCGGGTCCAGGGGCAGGGTGTCGAAGCGGGCCGGCGCGGGGTGCGCGGCGTCAGCGTCAGCGGCGGCTGCTGTTGCGGCTGTAGCGGCTGTGTCGACAGGGGCTGCGGGCACAGCGTCTGCTGCGGCGGTCATCTCGGGGGTGTGGTCGGTCATCAAGGCGGGATTATCCCTGCATTGCCGTTTTTTTGCGCACATTTCGCGCGCAATCCCTCAGATGCCCCCCACAAGCAGCCCCAAGGAAGGCTCAAAAGGTGTAGCCCACCTGGGTCTGGGTGCCGCCATGGGCCGCTTCGGCCTGTTCCAGCAGGCGCGCCAGCGGGCCCAGGCCCTGGTAGCGCGAGGCCACGCGGTGGGCGTAGGTCCAGACGCGGGGGATGTCGCTCAGGTACTGCTGCTTGCCGTCGCGGATGGCCAGTCGCGCGAAGATGCCCAGCACCTTGAGGTGGCGCTGCAGGCCCATCCACTCGACGTCGCGCCAGAAATCGCCGAAATCTTCGGGCACGGGCAGGCCGGCCTGGCGGGCACGCTGCCAGTAGCGCACGGCGTGGTCGATCTGCGCCTCTTCGTCCCACATGACGTAGGCATCGCGCAGCAGGGAGACCAGATCGTAGGTGACGGGGCCGCGCACGGCGTCCTGGAAGTCGATGACGCCCAGGCGGGCCTGCGGGTCGGCGGCGTCGGCCATCAGGTTGCGCGAGTGGTAGTCGCGGTGGACCAGCACCGTGGCCTGGCCCAGCACCTGTGCCTTGATGAGGGCGAAGGTGGTGTCCAGCATCTGGCGGGTGGCGTCGTCCAGCGTCAAGCCGCGCAGTTGCGTGAGGTACCAATCGGGGAGGAGGCTGAGTTCGCGCTGCAGCAGGGCATCGTCGTAAGGCGGCAGGCTGTCGGCCGGCACGGCCTGGATGCGCACGAGTTCGTCCAGCGCCGAGGCGTAGCGCAGGCGGTTGGCGACGTCTTCGGGCGAGTGGGGCTGCGCCTCAGGCCGCAGGGTGGACAGCAGGGTGTGGGCGCCCAGGTCGGACAGCAGCATGAAGCCCTGGGGCTCGTCCCAGGCGAGGATGCGCGGCACGCCGACATCGCCCGCGGCCAGCAGGCGGTCGATGGCGACGAAGGGGCGGCAGTCCTCGTGGCTCGGCGGGGCGTCCATGGCGATGAGCGAGGTGCCTGCGGCCGTGTCGATGCGGAAATAGCGCCGGAAGCTGGCGTCGGCGCTGGCGGCGCGCACCGTCTCGGGCAGCAGGCCGTGTTCGGCGCGCAGGCCGTCCAGCCAGGCGGCAAAGGCCTGGGCGCGGGCGGGATCGGCCCAGGCAATGGGTGCGGCGGGTGCGGTTGCAGCCGTGGAAGGGGTGTCGGCGAAGGTCATGTGTGCGCGAGGCGGCGGCAAGGCCGGCTCATGAAATAATGCGGCGATTCTAGGCAAGGCCGGCTCACCTGACGGGAAGCCCCTGCTGCAGCCCCCTGCGACGCGCCACCCGTGACCCCACCCTTGAACCGACCTCGCCAGACCTCGCCCGCCCGGG
>CAIQIL010000248.1 GCA_903871865.1 uncultured Burkholderiales bacterium | reverse complement strand
GACCGAGCTGAACGTGCTGGCCGAGTACACCCAGCGCATCATCGGTGACTGCAAGCTGGCCCGCCCGCTGAAGATCGTGGTGGACTCGGGCAACGGCATCCCTGGCGCGTCGGCCCCTGGCATCCTGCGCGCGCTGGGCTGCGAGGTCACGGAGTTGTTTTCCGAGGTCGATGGCGACTTCCCCAACCACCACCCGGACCCCTCCAAGCCCGAGAACCTGGCCGACCTGATCGCGGCGGTGAAGGCGCAGGGCGCCGACCTGGGCCTGGCCTTCGACGGCGACGGCGACCGCCTGGGCGTGGTCACCAAGGAAGGCCACAACATCTTCCCGGACCGCCAGATCATGCTGTTCGCCAAGGACGTGCTCTCGCGCGTTCCGGGTGCGCCCATCATCTTCGACGTCAAGTGCAGCCAGCGCCTGGCCGTGGCCATCCGCGAAGCCGGCGGCGTGCCGGTGATGTACAAGACGGGCCATTCGCTGGTGAAGGCCAAGCTCAAGGAAATGAAATCGCCTTTCGCGGGCGAGATGAGCGGCCACATTTTCTTCGGTGAGCGCTGGTACGGCTTCGACGACGCCACCTACACGGCGGCCCGCCTGCTGGAGATCCTGTCCAAGGTGGCCGACCCCAGCGATGTGCTCAACGCGCTGCCCACCAGCCACAGCACGCCCGAGCTGAACGTGCCTTGTGCCGAGGGCGAGCACCACGACGTGATCGAAAAACTGCGCCAAACCGCCAAGTTCGACGGCGCCGAGATGACGACCATCGACGGCCTGCGCGCGGATTACCCCGATGGCTTTGGCCTGGTGCGTGCCTCCAACACCACGCCGGTGCTGGTGCTGCGCTTCGAGGGCCAGACGCCCGAGACCCTGGAGCGCATCCGCGCGCACTTCATGGCCGCGATCCTGGCGGTCAAGCCGGACGCGCACGTGGGCGCCTCGGCGCACTGAGCGTTCGCGGTCCGCGCGACTGTGAGCTCTGGCCTCGGCTACGATCGCGGGCTTGAAACCGCACCATCCTCCCTTGGCCGACGCTGCTGTCGACTCTGCTGTCAAGGCTTGGCTCGCTCGCCAGGCTTACACCCTCGTCTTGCGACTGGGCACGCCCGCCTACCTGTGGCGGGTCTGGTCGCGCGGCCGCGAAGAACCGGACTACCGCGCACGCTGGCCTGAGCGCCTGGGCTTTTACCCAGGCAGCGCGGGCCGGGCGAGAGACCGAGGTCAACGCGGCGCTTGGGTCTGGGTGCATGCGGTGTCGCTGGGCGAGGCCCGCGCGGCCGCGCCGCTGATCGCCGCCTTGCGCGCGCAACGGCCGGATTTGCGCCTGCTGCTGACCCACACCACCGCCACGGGCCGCGAGGCTGGCCGTGCCTTGCTGTTGCCGTGCGATGTGCAAACCTGGTTGCCTTACGACACCCCGGGCGCCGTGCGCCGTTTCCTGCGCCACTTCCAACCCAGCGTGGGCGTGCTGATGGAAACCGAGGTCTGGCCCAACCTGCAGCATGAGGCGCGCCGCGCTGGCGTGCCGATGGTGCTGGCCAACGCCCGACTGAGCCCCAAAAGCCTGCGGCAAGGCCAGCGTTTCGCCGCCTTGTTGCGCCCGGCGGCCCAGGCCTTGAGCTTGACCTTGGCCCAGACGGACGGCGATGCCGAGCGCCTGCGGGCCATGGGCGCCGACCCTGTGCAGGTCTGTGGCAACCTCAAGTTCGACATGACGCCACCTCCCGAGCTGCTGGCGCAGGGGCGGCGTTGGCGGGACGCCGATGCCCGTCCCTTGTGCCTGGCCGCCAGCACGCGAGAGGGGGAGGAATCCGGCCTGCTCGACGCGTGGATGGCCATGGCGCCGGCCATGCCGAGCCCCAGGCCCAGGTTGCTGATCGTGCCGCGTCACCCGCAACGCTTTGACGAGGTGGCGGCGCTCGTGGCACAGCGCGGGCTGAGCCTGTCGCGGCGCAGTGCCTGGCCCGAGGGTCAGCCCGATGCGGCCGCCCTGAGTGCCGAGGTATGGCTGGGCGACAGCATGGGCGAGATGCCGGCGTACTACGCCGCGGCAGCTGTGGCCTGGCTGGGGGGCAGCTTTGCACCGCTGGGCGGACAGAACTTGATCGAAGCTGCGGCCTGCGCCTGCCCGCTGATCCTGGGCCCTTCGACGTACAACTTTGCCGAGGCGGCAGAGCTCAGCCTGGCCGCAGGGGCCGCGCGCCGTGTGGCAGATTGGGCCGAGGCCGTTCGGGAGGCGGGCCAATGGCTGCAGTCAGGCATGGGGTCGGCGCGCGAGGCTGCTTTGGCGTTTGCGCGACAACACCAAGGGGCATCCGATCGCATGTCGGGGCTCGTTCTCCGAGCCGTGTTCACCCCATGACCCAGGGGTAACAATATGCAACACATCTGTGTACCATTTGGCCATCGACAACGCAGTGAGGCAGTCATGCAAACCGTGATCCGAATGGGTTCCATCAGCGCAGTTCTGGCTTTGGCCTGTTCCGGTGCGCTTGCCATCGACAGCAACCTGGGCACGCTGTCTGCAGCCGACACGACCTTCGGCAACACGTTTTATGACGTGACACCTGGGTTCACCGACTATTACACTTTCACGATCGGCAATGCCGGCTCGGTGTCGGGCACGACCAAGGATGGTTCGCTCCTGAAGGCGTTGTTGTCCTTCGACCGCGACGTCGTCCTGACCTCGCTGATCCTGGGCAGCACGTCGTTTGGCTCCTACTACGGCGTGGACCTCAGCATCCCCTACGACGGCACGACCAACACCTTCAGCTTCAGCGGCCTGAGCGCTGGCACGTACAAGCTGGCGGTCACGGGCTACGTGGCAGGCTTGACGTTCTCCTCTGGTTCCGCCTCTTACACTGGTACCATCCGCACCACCGCTTCGGTGGCGTCGCCGGCACCCGAGCCCGCTGACATCGCGCTGACCGCCATGGGCTTGGCTGGCGTTGGTTTGCTGTTGCGTCGCAGCCGCAAAGCCGCCTGATCGGGCTGCTACCATCCATGGTGGCCTCCCGGGTCACCCACGAGCGGGCCATGCCCGTTGGTGCCATCACGGACCTTCGGGTCCGTTTTTTTTTGGATTTTGTGCGTGGATGCGTCCCTCGACAGGAGTTTGATTTGACCAAGATGTGGGTGCCATTCGTGGCCGCGCTGGCCTTGCTGGGTGGTTGCAACAAGAAGGGTGCTGCGCCTGCAGCCAGTGAGTCGCAGGTGGCGGCACAGGTCAACGAGGGGGAAATCTCGGTCCACCAGGTGGAGGCCTTGCTGCAGTTGCAGCCGTCGCTGGGCGCGAGGTTTGGCGAGCAGGCTTCGGCCCGCGCGCTGGACAGCCTCATCGAGCAAGAGCTGGCCGCCCAGGCAGCCGTTCAGGCGGGGCTGGACAACACGCCCAAGACCCTGCAGGCCCTGACGCTGGCTCGCCGCGAAGTGCTGGCCCGTGCCTACCAGGACCAGCTCGCCGAGAAGGCGTCTCTGCCGGACACCAGCGCGGTGGAGCGCTACTACGACGCGCACCCGGAACTGTTCTCGCAGCGCCGCCAGTACCTGCTGGAAGAGACCGTGGCCCAGGTCACGGGTGCGGAGGTGGAGGCCTGGTTGCGCAAAGCTGAATCGACCGCCAGCGTGGAGGAGTTGCAGGCCTGGCTGGCGCAACAGAAGGTGCCGCGCAAGAGCCGACGCTTTGCGCAGTGGGCCGAGGGGTTGCCGCTGGAGTTGCTGCCCCGGCTGGCCAAGCTCAAGCCCGGCCAGTCCCTGGCCTTGCGCAGGCCTGAGAGCGTTTACGTGCTGACGGTGATCAAGACGGAAGACGCGCCGGTGCTGCTGGGCCAGGCGACGCCGGCCATCCAGGCCGTGCTGACTGGACAGCGCCGCCAGGAAGCGGTGCGCGACGGCATGACCCGTTTGCGCGAGCAGGCCAAGATCAACCGCTTGATGGCGCAAGCCCCAGCGGCTGCAAGCGCTGTGCCCCCCTCCGCTGCTTCTGCTGCGCAGGCAGCCAGCGTGACGCCACCGGCGGCCAGCCACTGAACGCGCATGCACCTGGCGCGGTGACTGGGCTGCGCTGAACATGGAGTTTTGCCGGTGTCACTGACTTTGCTCTTGCCCCTGGCCTGGTTGAGCCTGGCCATCCCCAGCCTGTGGGACTGGTTGTTTGGCACCTGGACGGCCTACAGCCAGGGCCACGAGCTGCTGTTGCTGGGCGTGGCCGCCTGGCTGGTCTGGCGCCAGCGTGACGCGACCTCTGCCGGCCGGCCTGAGCGCCTGGGTGCCATCTTCTGGCTGGCCTGGGGGCTGTGCTTGCTGGGCTATGTGCTGGGGCGCTCGCAGGAGTTCATCCGCATCGAGTTGCTGTCCCTGTGGTTGTCGGCCCTGCTGGTGATGTGGGCGGCGCGCGGCTGGCAGGGGCTGCGTCGCACCTGGTTTGCCTGGCTGTTCTGCCTGTTTGCGATGCCGTTGCCGTTCTCGCTGGTGCTGGCGCTGACGGCGCCGCTCAAGGAGGCGGTGTCCATGGTGGCCACCTTCGTGCTGTCCGGGGTGGGTTACCCGGTGGGGCGCAGCGGCGTCGTCATCACGGTGGGTCAGTACCAACTGCTGGTGGCCGAGGCCTGTGCCGGGCTGCACTCCATGTTCATCCTGGAGGCCATGGGCCTGCTGTACAGCCACCTGGCGCAGCACACCTCGTGGTGGCGCAACGGGCTGCTGGCCGTGCTGGCCGTGCCCGTGTCCTTCCTGGCCAATGTCGTGCGGGTGATGATCCTGGTGGTCGTGACCCACCATTTCGGCGATGCGGCGGGGCAGGGCTTTGTCCACAATTTTGCCGGCCTCGTGTTGTTCGCTGTCGCGCTGGTGTTGATGGCCGGTGCGGACGCGCTGCTGGGTTTGATCTGGCCTGACAGGCGAGTGCCTGCGGACGCAGCGGTCGTCCCGCCGGCCACGGCCTTGGATGCGACATCGCCTGGCGCACCCATGGCGCGGCGCGGTCTGGGTCTGGCCGCCTGCCTCGTGGTGGCTGCGCTGGCGAGCCTCTGGCTGCGGCCTGGCGTCTCGGCCGAAGCCGAGGCCCGTGCGCAGGTGCCGCTGGAAGCCCTGTTTCCGAAAGAGGTCCCGACCCAGGTGGGTGTGCCCTCTGGCGTGCAACGCAGTGCCTGGCGACTGGACCCGGTGGCTTCTGGCATGGTGCGGCCTGCTTTCGAGGCGGCGCGGCGCTTCCAGATGTACGACCAGGTGCTGGAGCGCACCTACGTCCACCCGAGTGGCCAGCGGGTGATGCTGTCGGTGGCCTATGGGCGCCAGCAGTCGGTGGGTTTGCAGATGCACCGCCCAGAGGTCTGCTACCGGGCCGGGGGCTTCCGCGTCAGCGATGTCACGCCGGGCACTTTGGCATTCCCAGGCGTGGCGGGTTCGCTCAGCCTGCCTGTGGTGCGCCTGATGGCGGCCTTGCCCGAGCGCCCCGAGCCCATCACCTACTGGCGCTTGCTGGGCGATGAGCCCGTGCGTGACGAGGCCAGCCTCAAGGTGCGCCAGCTCATCGCAGGGCTGAGCCACCGCGGCTTGGCCGATGGCCTGCTGGTGCGCATCTCCACCATCGATGCCAACGCGGAAGCGGGCTGGCACTGGCAGGAGATCTTCGTGCGGGACCTGGCAGCGGCCTTGTCGCCGCAGCAGCGTCTGCGTGTGCTGGGCGCACCGTCCGAAGGTGCGGCAAGGCCTTGAGCCAAGGTGCTGATCCTGCAGACCAGCTTCAGGCCAGCAGGTCCTGCCACTCGGGGTGGCGCCGCACGTACACCTGCACATAGCTGCACAGCGGCTGCACCCGGTGGCCTTGCGCGCGCGCCCACCCGAGGGCATGTGCAACCAGCGCGGCGGCGATGCCGCGACCTTCCAGGGCCCGTGGCACACCGGTGTGGGTGATGCGCATGAGCTGCCCGTCAAGCTGGTAGTCGAGTTCGCAGCGCAGGCCTTCGACCGTGGTTTCGAAGCGCCCGATGCTGGCTTGATGCGCGATGGGCAAGGGCGTGGCAGGCGTTGGCATGGCGTTCATGGCTTTTTTGGCAGAGGTGCGCAAGCCCTTGAGTGTGCCTCAGACCACCCCGAGGGCGCCCAGCACCGCCCCTGCCAGCACCAGCCAGGTCAAGCGGATGCGGGTGCGCCAGACCAGCAAGGCCACAGCCACCGCCAGGACCCAGGCCCGTGGTTGGCCGTCAATCGGTGGCATGAGGTGCCAGCCCGTGGCCAGCAGCAAACCCACGGTGACGGGCGTCATGCCGGCCTGGAAGGCGCGCACGCCCAGCCAGTGGCGCCGCACCGACACCCAGCGCGACACCGCCAGCGCCAGTGTCGTCGAGGGCAGCATGATGCCCACCATGCTGAGCACCGCGCCACCCAGGCCGCCCGCGTACCAGCCCATCAGGGCCACGAACAGCACGTTCGGCCCGGGCGCGGCCTGTGCCAAGGCGATGGCACCGGTGAAGTCGGCATCGCTGAGCAAGGCGCTGTCTTGCACCAGGCGGCGGTGCATGTCGGGCACCAGGGTGATGGCACCGCCGATCGACATCAGCGACAAGGCGATGAAGTGCCCGAACAGGGTCCACCAGACCTCTGGCGACCAGGACCAGACCGGCACGCTCATGCCTGTGGCCCTGGCGCCTGCCGCGCGGCCTGGCGTTTGAGCAGGGCGTCGCTCACCAGGCAGGCGCCGCCGCCCAGGCTCAGCAGCACCTGGACCAGAGGCCAATGCCAGTGGACGACGAGCGCCAGCGCCAGCGCAGCCAGGCCCAGGCAGGCGGGCCAGCCCAATTCGTGTTCACGCAGCGGTGCCGACAACTTGAGCACCGTGCCGATGATCTGGCCCGCCGCCACCGCCGCGATGCCGCCCAGGGCGCCACGGATCAGTCCTTGGGCGTGGGGCAGGCTGCTGGCCTCGCCCAGGCCCCAGGCGAGCAGCAGCATCAAGGCCATGGGCGCAAGGATCAGGCCGGCCAGGGCGGTGAGGGCACCGCGCCAACCGAAGAAGCGGTCGCCGATCATCAGCGACAGGTTGCAGACGTTGGGG
>CAIQIL010000247.1 GCA_903871865.1 uncultured Burkholderiales bacterium | reverse complement strand
GGCTACACCGGCGAAGACGGCTTCGAGATCTCCGTGCCAAGCGGCCAGGCCGAGCAGTTGGCCCGCGCCCTGCTGGCCCAGCCCGAGGTCCTGCCCATCGGCCTGGGTGCGCGCGACACCCTGCGCCTGGAAGCCGGCCTGTGCCTGTACGGCCACGACATCGACACCACGACCACACCGGTCGAAGGCGCGCTGACCTGGGCGATCCAGAAGGTGCGCCGCGCGGGCGGTGCGCGTGCCGGCGGCTATCCAGGCGCCGACGTCATCGGTGCGCAACTCGCCCAAGGCGCAAACGGCGCACAGGGTGGCGTGTCCCGCAAACGCGTCGGCCTGATCAGCAACGAGCGCATGCCCGTGCGCGAAGGCGCGCAGGTGGTGGACGCCGCCGGCGCCCCCATCGGTCGCGTCACCAGCGGCTCGCTGGGCCCCAGCATCAACCAGCCGGTGGCACTGGCCTACCTGGCCACGCCACACACCGCCATCGGCACCGAGGTGTTCGCCGTGGTGCGCGACAAGCGCGTGGCCATGACCGTCGCCGCCCTGCCCTTCGTTCCCAGCGGTTACTTCCGCGGTTAAGTCGCAAGCCTGCGCCCCAGACGCTGCGAGAATCACGCCCGTTCGGCTCACTCGAATCCCAAACTCCCAAGGACGTCACCATGACCATCAAGTACACGCCCGACCACGAATGGCTGCTCATCGACGCTGACGGCACCGCCACCGTCGGCATCACCCACCACGCGCAAGACGCCCTGGGCGATGTGGTCTTCGTGGACCTGCCCGCCGTGGGCAGCACCTTCGCACCCAAGGACGTGGCCGGCGTGGTCGAGTCCGTCAAGGCCGCCGCCGACGTCTACATGCCCGTCACCGGCGAGATCGTCGAAGTCAACGAAGCCCTGCGCGACGACCCGGCCCTGGCCAACACCGACCCGACCGGCGCAGGGTGGTTCTTCAAGGTCAAGCTGTCCAACCCGGCCGAGCTCGATGCCCTGCTGGACAAGACCGCTTACGACGACCTGCTCAAGAACGCCTGAGCGCAGACGCGCCACCGTTCACCGGGGCGGCCCTGAGCCCGCCGCCCCTGACCGCCCACCGATGCCGAACACCATGACACACGCTGCACTGACCTCCCTCGCCCCCCTGTCGCAACTGGAAAACGCGACCGAATTCCAGGCCCGCCACCTGGGACCGTGGGACGATGAGCAGGCGCACATGCTGAACGTCATCGGGGCGGCTTCGCGCGAGGCGCTGATGCAGGCCATCGTGCCCGACAGCATCCGCCGCAATGCGCCGATGGACCTGCCCGCACCGCTCACCGAGGCCCAGGCCCTGGCCGAGCTCAAGGCCATCGCGCAGCAGAACAAGGTGATGCGCAACTGCATCGGCCAAGGCTATTACGGCACGCTCACGCCCGGCGTCATCCTGCGCAACATCCTGGAGAACCCCGCCTGGTACACGGCCTACACGCCCTACCAGGCCGAGATCTCGCAAGGCCGCATGGAGGCCCTGGTCAACTTCCAGACCATGGTCACCGACCTGACAGGCATGGCGATCGCCAACGCCTCGATGCTCGACGAGGCCACCGCCGCCGCCGAAGCCATGACCCTGGCCGCCCGCGTGGGCAAGTCCAAGTCGCAGCGCTTCGTGGTCTGCCACGACGTGTTCCCGCAGACGCTGGAAGTGGTGCAGACCCGCGCCCAGCCGCTGGGCATCACCGTCGATGTGGTCCATGCCGCGCAACTGGCCGAGCACCTGCAAACCAACGACTGCTTCGCCGCGCTGATGCAGTACCCCGGCGTCAACGGTCAAGTGCGCGACCTGCAACCCCTGATCGAGGCCCTGCACGCCCAAGGCGCCATGGCCATCGTGGCCGCCGACCTGCTGGCGCTGACGCTGCTGAAGTCGCCCGGCGAGATGGGCGCCGACATCGCCTGCGGCACCACCCAGCGCTTCGGCATGCCCATGGGCAACGGCGGCCCGCACGCCGCCTACCTGGCCACGCAGGATGCCTTCAAGCGCTCGCTGCCCGGCCGCCTGGTCGGCATCAGCATCGACAGCCACGGCAACCCGGCTTACCGCCTGGCCCTGCAAACCCGCGAGCAGCACATCCGCCGCGAAAAGGCCACCTCCAACATCTGCACGGCCCAGGT
>CAIQIL010000246.1 GCA_903871865.1 uncultured Burkholderiales bacterium | reverse complement strand
GGCGGCTTCGACTTCAACCGCAACAAGTTCAACCACGTCACCCAGGCCTGGCGCCAGCCGGGCTCCAGCTTCAAGCCTTTCATCTACTCGTCGGCACTGGAAAAAGGCTTCACGCCCGCCACCATCGTGAACGACGCGCCCCTGTTCTTCGACGCCGGCACCACCGGCGGCCAGGCCTGGGACCCCAAGAACTACGACGGCAAGTTCGAAGGCCCGATGACGCTGCGCCGCGGTCTGGCCAAGTCCAAGAACATGATTTCCATCCGGGTGCTGAAGTCGGTGGGCGCCAAGTATGCCCAGGACTGGATCACGCGCTTCGGCTTCGAGGCCGACAAGCACCCGGCCTACCTGACGATGGCGCTGGGCGCGGGCTCGGTCACACCGCTGCAGATGGCCAATGGCTACGGTGTGTTCGCCAACGGCGGCCACCGCGTCAACCCGACGCTGGTCACCCAGGTGAGCGACAACCGCGGCCACCTGCTGGCCCAGTACCGCCCGGCCACGCTGGACGAAAGCATGCGCGTCATCGACGCCCGCAACGCCTTCGTCATGAGCAGCCTGTTGCAGGAAGTCACCCGCTCAGGCACGGCCGCGCGCGCCCAGGCCACGCTCAAGCGCCCCGACCTGTACGGCAAGACCGGCACCACCAACGATTCGATGGACGCGTGGTTCGCCGGCTACACCGCCCACAATGTGGCCGTGGTGTGGATCGGTCACGACCAGCCGCGCAAGCTGGGCGACAAGGAAACGGGCGGCGGCCTGGCCCTGCCGGTGTGGATCGACTTCATGGGCACCGCGCTCAAAGGCGTGCCCGTGGAAGAGCCCTCCGTGCCCGAGGGCCTGGTCAACATCGGCGGCGAATGGTTCTACGAGGAATACACCGCCAGCACCGGTGTGAAGGAACTCAGCCCGGACGCCGAAGACCGCAGCACCCCGGCCCCCACCTCGCCCGAAGAGAAAAAGGGCATCCTCGACCTGTTCGGCAACAGCGGCAACAAGGGCGAGTGAATCTCGGTGCGGGGCTGCTGCGCGGGCGCTCAGAACCGCAGCGCCACGCGAGATTGCTCCGACGCACACTCGGACAGCAGCGCGAAGAACTCCTGCCCCGAGCGGGAATCGCGCCAGGCACCTGCGGCGTCCATCTTGAAGTGAAAGCCGCCGCGGCGGGCCGCCAGCCACAGCTCCTGCAGCGGCGGCTGTGCGTTGACGATGAGCTGGCTGCGGTCCGGCAGGCTCAGTGTGAGCATGTTGCCGGTGCGCGCACCATCGATGTCGATGACATCGTCTTCAAGCCAACGGTCCACCGTGCGTTCGATGCGCGACAGCGCGGCCTGCACGGCCTCGTGGTACTGGGCATCGCTCAAAGTTGCCACGGAGGGGGAGACAGCGCCAGTTTCGGCGGGCGTGGCGGGGATTGGCATGGCGGCTTCCTTAGAATGTGGGCATGATTCGCAATCCTCAAATTCTAGGCAGTCGCGCGCCACTGTGGCGCGGCACCGCGCTGGTGACCCTGTGCGTCACGTTGCCCCTCACGCTGTCGCTGGGTGCCTGCGGCCTCAAAGGCCCCCTGTACCTGCCGGGCCCGCCGGCCACCGCCACATCGGCTGACACGTCAACACCAGCGTCAGCCACTGTGGCCGCCCCTGCACCCGCAGCCACGCCCTCCACCCCGAACACACCCGCACGATGACCCTCCCCGGCTCCCCCTTCCTGGCCTGGCAAGGCCCCGACCTGTGCCTTGATGGCGTCAACCTGCGCGAACTGGTGCGTCAGCACGGCAGCCCGCTGTACGTGTACTCGCGCCAGGCCATGCTGGCGGCACTGGCGCCCTACCAGAAGGCCTTGCAGGGCCGCGAACACCTGATCTGCTACGCGGTCAAGGCGAACTCCAACCTCGCCGTGCTGCAGACCTTCGCGCAAGCCGGATGCGGCTTCGACATCGTCTCGTCGGGCGAACTGGCACGCGTGCTGGCGGCCGGCGGCGATGCGGCCAAGGTGGTGTTCTCGGGCGTGGGCAAAACGCGCGCAGAAATGGCCGAGGCGCTGAAGGTCGGCGTGAAGTGCTTCAACGTGGAAAGCACGGCCGAGCTGGAGGTGCTGTCGCAAGTGGCACACAGCCTGGGCCTGACCGCCCGCGTGAGCCTGCGCGTCAACCCCGATGTCGATGCCGGCACCCACCCCTACATCTCCACAGGCCTGAAGGGCAACAAGTTCGGCGTGGCGCATGAGCACGCGCTGGCCACCTACGAGCGCGCAGCCAGCCTGCCAGGCATCGCGGTGGTGGGCATCGACTGCCACATCGGCTCGCAAATCACCGACGTGAGCCCCTACCTGGACGCGCTCGACCGCGTGCTCGACCTGGTGGACGCCATCGAAGCCAAGGGCATCCGCATCCACCACCTGGACCTCGGCGGCGGCCTGGGCATCACCTACACCGACGAAGTGCCCCCGAAGGCCGACGCGCTCATCGCCCAGCTGCTGGCGCGCATCGACGCCCGTGGCCATGGCCACCGCCAGGTGATGTTCGAACCCGGCCGCTCGCTGGTGGGCAACGCCGGCGTGCTGCTGACCGAGGTGCTGTTCCTGAAAGAAGGCGAGCAGAAGAACTTCTGCGTCGTCGATGCCGCCATGAACGACCTGATGCGCCCGGCGCTGTACGAGGCCTGGATGGGCATCGTCAACACGCTGCAGCGTGCGCCAGAGCAGGCGCAGGTGTGGGACGTGGTGGGCCCTGTGTGCGAATCGGGCGACTGGCTGGGCCGCGACCGCGCCCTGAGCGTCGAGCCCGGCGACGTGCTGGCCGTGCTGTCGGCCGGCGCCTACGGCATGACCATGGCCAGCAACTACAACACCCGAGGACGTGCGGCCGAAATCATGGTCGATGGCGGCCAGATCTGGGTGATCCGGGAGCGCGAAACGGTGGCGCAGTTGATCGCCAACGAGCGGTTGATCTGATCGGCTGACCTGCGTCGCGGCCGATCGGGCCAGCACGCGCCAACAACGGGCCCACCTCCAGCAGGTGTGGCCCGTTGTTCATGGTGCCCATGCCAGCACGGATGCCAGCTGGGGCAGCAGCGACCGCACACAGTTGCCGTGGACATGAAAAAGCCGCCCGAGGGCGGCTTTGGCTGACTCAGGCAGGACCTGGATCAGAAGGTGTGGCGCACGCCCAGGGCGACGATGCTGGAGCGCGAGTCGGGGTTGATGCCGCCGCCGATGAACACCGGAGTTTCGCGGATGCCGGTGGCAGTCAGCAAAACGTCAGGACCGATGCTCTTGTCTTTGGTGGAGCCCAGGCGGCTGTACAGCGTGGTGCGCTTGGACAGCGAGTACTCGGCACCCAGCATGTAGCTGGTGTCCTTGCCATGGTTGCCGTTGCGGAACTTGGTTTCCGAGAACTGGGCCAGGAAAGCCATGGCGCCGATGTTGTAGCGGGTGCCCAGCACCAACGAGCTGATGCGCAGTGCGTTGGGAATGGACAGCTCGGGCGACAGCGCGGTGAGCGACTGAGAACCGTTGACGAAGTCGTAGGTGCCGCGACCGAATGCGCCGTTGAAGATCAGACCGGTGTCAGCCAGCGCATACTTGAAGCCCAGGTTGGCCACCTTGTAGCTGTCCAGCTTGCCCAAAGTCACCAGGGTGGTGGCGGTGGTCCCTGCAGCCAGGGTGGCGCCGTGGAACGAGGTGTAGCTCAGGCCGCCCGTCAGGGTCAGGTCACCACCGGTGTAAGCCAGGAAAGCGCCAGTGCTGTTACCACGGTTGCTGCCGGACTCGGCACCAGCGTTTGCACCACCCAGGATGGACGAAGACGAGGAGCCTGCGGCACCGCGGTCACCGTCGATCTTGGCTGCGGCACCGGCGTTGGGCGTCCAGCCCAATTGGCCACGGAAGTCGCCCACCTGCGCAGAGTACGTGACAGCATTGTCCC
This sequence comes from uncultured Burkholderiales bacterium, assembly GCA_903871865.1. Lineage (GTDB taxonomy): Bacteria > Pseudomonadota > Gammaproteobacteria > Burkholderiales > Burkholderiaceae_C > Aquabacterium. The sequence continues at coordinate 2,530 of CAIQIL010000246.1, read as the reverse complement.
AACGGACGTGCAGGTTGTTGGTCAGACCGCCCTCAATGAAGAGGTCGGTACCGCCGAAACGCTCGGTGGTGACCAGGGCGCTGGAAAAGAAGATCGGGGCGTACTGGCGGCCGATGCGGACTTCACCGTAGGGCGTGGTCACGCCAACGAAGGCCTGACGGCCAAAGATGCGACCGTCGCGCGACAGCGAGCCGGTGTCGGCCAGAGGTTGGCCCTCCAGCACGAAGTTGGCCTTCATGCCACCGCCCAGATCTTCCGTGCCCTTGAAACCCAGCGAGGACTGCGAAGACATGTCGGGGGTCACGCGGTTCGTGCTGAGCTTGCCGCCGTTGGCCGTCGTCAGCAGCGTGCTGACCGGCATGGTGGCCGCGAAAGTCTTGGCTTTGCGAGTCGTGTGGTCGAAGCCCACGTCGATGTTGCCGTACAGGGTCACGCTGGACTGGGCGAAGGCCGCACCGGTACCCAGGGTGGCGACGGCCAGAGCGATGGCCTTGGACAGAACGCGCTTTTGCATGTGTTTCTCCTGAAAACCCCCCTTGAATCGGGGGCGTACCAAATTGTTGCTGAGGTGTACGCGCCGCATGCTCAGGTTTGCCATAGGTTGTTGCGTCGGGACCACGCAAAACACGACAGGCTTTGGATGCAACGCAAAGGAATGCGCAGGCAGACCCAATGCAAAGCGGGGCCGAAGCCCCGCATCACCCGCGAACGGGCATGAAAAAAGGGGCCGAAGCCCCTTTTTGCGTTCAGATCAGGCGAAGCCTGGATCAGAAGGCGTGACGGACACCGACGGCCAGGCCGCGAGCCGACTTGTCGGCGATGGTGGTGACACCAGCCAGGCCCAGAGCGGCCTTGTCGCCGTTCTGCACTTCGGTGAACAGGGCGTACACAGCGGTGCGCTTGCTCAGGTCGTACTGGGCCTTCAGGGTGATGATGCCAGCGTTGTCGTGAGCAATGTTCTTGCCGGGCGTACCGAAACCGGTGCCGGTCACGGTCGTGCCACCGACGTTACGGGCAAAGCCGTAGCCGCCAGTCACGGTCAGGTTAGCGACCACAGGCACGGCTGCTTGGAAGCCGTACAGGCGACGGCCGTCGGCGCGGCGGTTGCCGTCGTTGGTGTCGTCGTTGTAGTAAGCGGTCAGCTTGGCCACGCCCAGGTCGTAGGCGCCGTACAGGAACAGGCCGACGTTTTCTTGGTTGCCGTTGGCAATGGTGTTGACCTGGATGTAGCTGACGCCAGCAGACACGGGGCCTTGGGCAAAGTTAGCTGCGAAGCCGTAAGCACGGTCGGTGTTGCTACCGGCGGTGTTTTCGGCGGTAGCAGCGTTCACGCCAACAGCGGTGCTGTACTGAGCCGACAGGGTCAGGCCCGGCACGAAGGTCGGAGCGATGTAGGTCAGGGCGTTGTCGATGCGACGGTAGGTGGAGCCACCCAGAGTCACGGCCACGACCGACGTGTCATAGGCTTGCGCGCCGATGACGTCAGCGATTTGACCGCCGATCAGGGAGTCCTGACGGCCGATGCGCAGTTCGCCAGCGTCAGCCGACGAGATGCCCACCCAGGCAGCGCGGTTGAAAGCGCGAGCGGTGTCGCCGAAGGCGCCGGTGTCGGTCTTCAGGCCGGATTCCAGTTGGAACTTGGCCTTCAAGCCGCCGCCCAGGTCTTCCACGCCCTTGAAGCCGATGCGCGAGGTGGCCAGGTTGTCGGAAGAAACGCGGTTGAAAGTGGTGCTCTTGCCAGCGGTGTTGCCCTTGACGGACTCAACGGACATGTCGACCACGCCGTACAGGGTCACCGACGATTGAGCGAAAGCGGCAGAGGAGGCGGCGATGGCGGCCAGGGCCAGCACAGTCTTTTTCATTGAAATCTCCAAAGTTGAACCAGAGGCTTCAGCAGATCGCGACCGAGGTGGCGCGGGTGAGGTGATCAGGGTTGTCACCTCTTTTCAGGCTGCTGAAACTGCACTGCATTGCACCAGATTTTTCAAAGGTGGGTGATGACAGGGTTGTCATAACGATAGTCCGACCGGCTCAATGTTGCCTGACCGCAACAGATCAGGACGCCGGATAATGGCCGCATGAGCATCCAGACCGACGATTTCGGCCCTGCGGGCAAGCGCGCTTCGCCGCGCCAGGCCCAGCGGGACACCCCACGCAGCCAGGGCGCGGTGCTGGACGCCGGCCTTCCGGCGCGCATGGTGGAGGCCGGCGTGACGTCGCCCCACGAGGATGCTCTGGAACGGGCCTTGCGCCCCAAGGACCTCGGCGAATACGTCGGGCAGGCGAAGGCGCGCGAGCAACTGGAGATCTTCATCGGTGCGGCGCGCAAGCGGGGCGAGGCCCTGGACCACGTTCTGCTGTTCGGGCCGCCCGGCCTGGGCAAGACCACGCTGAGCCACATCATCGCCACCGAACTGGGTGTGAACTTGCGGCAAACCTCGGGGCCGGTGCTGGAAAAGCCCAAGGACCTGGCTGCCATCCTGACCAACCTGGAGCGGCACGATGTGCTGTTCATCGACGAAATCCACCG
>CAIQIL010000245.1 GCA_903871865.1 uncultured Burkholderiales bacterium | reverse complement strand
TCCAGGACGTTGTGACAGAAGCGACCACTGTAGAGGTCCACCTCGTCATTGACGGAGCCCATGTTCTTGCGCAGCACACCGCCACGCAGGTTGCTGTCGTAGCTGCCGGTGATCAGGCCGAACTCGGCCAAGGCCGCCTGCTCGGGCGCGGAGGTCGTGGCGAACTCCTGCAGCAGGCCGATCGGCTTGAGCACCGCGGGGTCGCTGGCGGAGGCGTTGGGATTGCGGTAGGCCCGGCAGCGCTCATTGCCAATCAGGTCGGCCTTGCACGCCTGCACGCGCACAGCCAGTTCGATGCCGATCTTGGCGTCGGCCGGACCGTACGTTGCGCCGTCCGTCTGGTACGAAGGCACGGCGACGGCATGGGCGGTGGGGTCCACATCGCCCCCCACCAAACGGCCTTTGGACGGCCCGTATTTGGCATAGAACAAGCGGGCCTTGACGCCGAAGCTGTAGTTGTCCTCTTCGGCCCAGTTGCACACGGTGCGCGGCGTGGTGCCCCACAAGCTGAAGTTGCCTTTGGCCAGTCGGATCAAGGGATAACCATTCACACCGGTTTCTCTGCGGTAGGCCCCGCGGCTGCACAAGGTGAGGCCCTTGCCCCCCAGGTCACCAGCGAGGGTGAAGGGTGTGAAATGCTCGATGTCGCTGCCGCTGTAGTACTTCACGAAGGCATGCGCGTCGTGCGACATCTGCGCCATTTCCAAGGTGGTGGTGTCCAGCGTGTCTTCCCGGCGGTAGCCGCCATACAGCGTTTTGCGCACGACGTCGATGCGCGTCATCGTCGCCCAGTTCAGGAAGTTGCCGCTCCAACGGCCTGTGCTGCCCTTGCAAGACAGGTAGCTGGCCTTGGGCACGGAAGAGCCAGCCTCGCCGACACCGATCTTTGCCGGCATGGCCACCGGCTCGAAGCGCTGGATGGCACGGGTGGCGTTGTAGGCGTAGCACTTGTCGGCGTCGAAATAACCGTAGTAGCGGAACGTGGGCTTGTAGGTGTAGTCGTCCTGGCCATCGCCGTCGAGGTCTTCGTAATCGGTGTAGATGGGCGAGAACAGGGTGTGGTCGCGCGATGCCGTCAGCATGACCATGGGGCCACCGCTGCCGAACGAGATGTTGGGCGGGTAGGCCGACAGGGGCACCGAGGTGGCCAGACTGGACTGCGCCAGGCTGGGCGATGGCAAGCCCAGACCCAAGCTCAGCGTGAGTGCCAGCAGACCACAGGCGAGCAACAAGGCGCGGGGCAGGATGCGGGGCATGTGTCGGGCCTCGGAGGTCAAAGTTCGGGAACGGCGAAATAGGACTGCAGCACCACCTCGGTGCCAGGGCGGTAGCCGAAGCCGCGCGCCGTGATGCGGACCAGCAATTGGCTGCCACGGCGCAGGGGCTCCAGCAAGTACTCGGGTTGCTGCGCCACAGCGGGAATGGGCTGTGTGCCAGTGAAGATGCCCAGGGGCACGGCCCCTCTGAAGGCATCGCACGCGTCCGCGCTTCCGACGCGGGGTTTGGTGGAGACCGCATCGTTCCAGCGCCCTCCCTTTTGCGTCGGCCACCAGGCCTCGCCCGCCGTGGTGGTGGAGGTGGCCTCGCTGTACTTCACAGCGGCCACATCGCTCTCCTTGAGACTGCACTGCCCTCGCAGGCAGTCGGCAGTGAAACGCGGCACCTGGTTCTGCACCGGGCGATCTGCACCGCGCGAGCACGTGGCCGTTGCCGACCCGTTGGCGGACAGCAGCAGGTCGCGCTCAGCGTCACGCAAGGCCGCTTCAGCTGCCTGGCGGGCCACCTGGTGGTCCAGTTGGTTGCGCGCCAGCCCCTCGCCGCCCAGAGCCAGCCTGGCACTGACCAAGGCGATGCCCGTGAGGGCGATGGTGAAGACCAGCACCACCACCAGGGCCATGCCCCGATTGCCCGGGCGCGGGCGCATCCAGGCTGGGTGAGCACCTCGCTTGGTTGGGAAAAATGGATGCAGATGGGGCATCAGACGGCTCCGGCGTTGTCGGCCGAGGTGGTCGTGGTGGGTGTCGGGGCGGTCGAACCACCCACTGCCGGCCCAACCGTGTTGCCCTGGCGGTTCTTGACACTGAAGACCCGCTCGAAAGTGCGCACCTGGGCGCCATCGGTGCGGGAAACGGCATTGCCGCGGCAATCGGTCACGCTGAGGGCCTGGCCCGCTGCATTGCGCACAGCCGTGTTGTTGCTCAGGCTTCGCACCAGCAAACACACGCGGACCGACACCACCTGCTGCCAGCCCGTGAGGGTCTGATCGCCATCCTGCACGGGGAGTGCCGCGCTGACCTCGGCGGCCGTGACGTAGCGCACCGGCGCCCCCGAAGTCAGGTCTTTCAGGCCGTAGCTCAGGACCATCTGCTCGACCCCTGGCACCAACTCGATGTCGTCGCCGAAATTGGCGTTCCTGCCATTGCCATGGCACTTCAAGGCGAAGGTGCTGATCTTGCTGCCGCCCTCCCCCGTGAAGGTGCTGGCGCCCAGGAAGTACTGGTTGATGACCATCAGCGGTGACGCAGGCGACAAGCCCAGGTCGGTGCGAGCCTTGTCGGGCTTGGCGGCTGTGCCGGTGGTCGCGTTGGCCGGCGCGCCGGTGCCAGGCACGGTGCCCAGGCGGGTGGTGTTGCGGGCCAAGGTTGCGTCCATGGCCACATCGGCACGGGTGCAATCGGCACGCTGCCCCACCGCCACGGACATGGTGTCACTGGTGAAATACGCCACCGCGAACGCATCCGAACCCGAGGCCGTTTTGGTGGTCGAGCTGTGGGGGGCGCAAGTGTGTGCTTCGGTCAAGGACGCGGTCAGGGTCTGCCCGGCACAACCGAACAAGCCGCCCTGGTAAGCGGTGACACCGGTCGCGCCTGCATTGACCATCTGGGCGGCAGCACGGTCGAATGTCATGCGCACAGACGCCTGGAAACCAAGCGACGCACTGGCAGGCTCGGTGCCGGTCACGGGGTAGAAGCCGGCCAGGGCGATCTCCCGCCCCAGCAGTTCCAGGGCGAACTGGCCCGACTCGAACATCGCACCGCGCTCATCGACCGACTTCTGCGTGCCGCGGGTGTTGAGGTAGAGCAGCGTGGCCGCCAACACCAGCACGAGGTTGATGGCGATGGCAACCATCAACTCGACCAAGGTCACCCCGCGCTGGCGCTGTGGCGCTTGCGCGCATGGATGGGCGGGCACGAGCGCTCGAGGGTTGCCCACCATGGCATGGCACTGGCTCATGGCACCACCGTGAAGTTGGCGCAACGGGTGCCGTCCGGCACTCCGTCGGGGCAGCAACTCTGGCGGGCCATGCCGGTGGTGCCGGTCTTGCACTCGGCGCTGGCCACCAGGGTGCGGCCGTTGACCCCGTCCTGGGTGCGGTCCTTGTCCGTCCACATGAAGGTGACCTCGATGCCTGTTCGCGCATCACCCGTCACCCGCACCGAGCCTCGGGGCAAGCCCCGCCGCACCGCCGCACGCCACTGGGCCATGTCATAGCGCGCCAAATCAACGCCACTGCAACTCACGCCCGTGGCAGCGCAATCGACCGAAGCCGCGGCCACGTCGGCCGACTGCGCGGCCCAGCTCACGTCGTACAAGTAAGCCGAAGGCTTGGCGACGCCCGGCGCCTGGTTCAAGTTGGAGCGCACCCGCTCGGCGTAGTCCGCCAACAAGCCAGACAACTGCGCACGCTGGCCAGAACCCAGCTGGTAGCTGACGGTGCGAGCCTGCAAGGCGGCCAGCCCCACCATGCCCAGGGCGAGCACGAGCATGGACACCAGCACCTCGATGAGGCTCACGCCAGATTGCGAACGGGCAGGAAGGTTCATGCTGGCGCTCATGGCGTGTTGGCGGCCACTGGCGGGCTGCCGTCCGAACCGGTGCCCGCGCCGGAGCCCGTTGCCACGGGCGGGACCACATCGATCTGCACCCGCCCCTGGAAGCTCACCTTGATGTCGCGCTGGTAGGGGCTGCTGCGATTCTTCGCGTCCGTCACCCGGTAGGTGGACGAGCCCGACACCAAGGTGCCGCGCGCATCGAAGGTCAGCACGTCCTGCTTGGACGTGTTCACGTCCACCAACTGGTAGCGATCGTTGCCCGGCTGGCGCACAGAAATCACCTCTGCCGGCGTCAAGGCCGTCGCAGCAGCGCCACTGCAAGCAGCGTTCGTGTAAGTGATCCAACCCTGGTGCCAGTTGCCCAGGGCAGCACCCGTCGCGCAGGTGTTGCCACCTGCCGCAGCCAACTGGCAAATCGACACGCAGGTGTTGCGGCTGATGGCGTCCAAGCGCGCCCGTTGCAGGGCGATGGCGAAGTCGTCCTTGACGGCGTTCATGCCGCTCTTGGCCAGGAAAGACTGCATCCCCGGCACCGCCACAGCCGCCAGGATGACAACCACGGCCACGGTGACCATCAGCTCCACCAGGGTGAAGCCTCTCTGAGTGTGAATTTTTGCTCGCTTGCGCATGGACGCCGAATGTAACGGGTTGCCCGGCAGACGCAAGACCGCTGGCCGCCGCAAGCTGACCGCTCATCGCCACAGGGGCGGGTTGCCCCGCGGTTTGCAGCGCCAGCCCCCCGCAAGCAAGGGGGCATGGGCACCACCGACTCAGGCTCAGGCGCTCAGCCCTCGGCCTTCTTGCTGGCGACTTTGCCGGTTTCCTTGATGGCCGCGACGAATTCGCTGACGTCGTCGAAGCTGCGGTACACCGAGGCAAAGCGCACGTAGGCCACCTTGTCGAGCTTGCGCAGTTCGCGCATCACCCACTCACCAAGCTGGGTGGAATCAACTTCCTTGTCGCCCGACTGGCGCAGGCGCGCCTCGATGGCCTCGATGGCGCCTTCGAGCGCCTCGGCGCTGACCGGCCGCTTGCGCAGCGCGATCATCATCGAGCCCTTGAGCTTGGCGCGCTCGTAGTCGGTGCGCCGGCCGTCGCGCTTGACGATGGCCGGCAGCTCGATTTCCGCGCGCTCATAGGTCGTGAAGCGCTTGTCGCAGTGGTGACACTTGCGGCGGCGACGGATGCTGTCACCTTCGTCGGAATCCCGGGTCTCGACGACCTGGGTCTCAAGGTGACCGCAAAAAGGGCAGCGCATCGGCCGCTCAGCCCGCCTTGCCGGTGTACACCGGGAACTGGCGCGTCAGGGCCGTGACCTGCTCGCGCACGCGGGCGATGGTGGCTTCATCGTGCGGGTTGTCCAGCACGTCGGCGATCAGGTTGGCCACGGCCACGGCCTGCTCTTCCTTGAAACCACGCGTGGTCATGGCGGGCGAACCCAGACGGATGCCGCTGGTGACGAAGGGCTTTTGCGGGTCGTTGGGGATGCCGTTCTTGTTGCAGGTGATGTGCGCCGCGCCCAGGATGGCCTCGGCTTCCTTGCCCGTCAGGCTCTTGGGACGCAGGTCCACCAGCATGACGTGGCTCTCGGTGCGACCCGACACGATGCGCAGGCCACGCTGGGTCAGCGTGTCGGCCAGCGCCGCGGCGTTCTTCACCACTTGCTGCTGGTAGGCCTTGAATTCGGGCGATGCGGCTTCCTTGAAGGCCACGGCCTTACCCGCGATGACGTGCATCAGCGGGCCACCTTGGATGCCGGGGAAGATGGACGAGTTGATCTTCTTGGCGATCTCTTCGTTGTTGCTCAGCACGATGCCACC
>CAIQIL010000244.1 GCA_903871865.1 uncultured Burkholderiales bacterium | reverse complement strand
TGGACGCGCTGGTGGCGCGCCTGGCCCCGCAACTCACCGATGACATCACCGAGGACATCGCCGATGAACCACGCCCCTGACCGCCCACCCCACCACCAGGGCACCGTGCTGGTGGTGGACGATGCACCCGACACCCTGCGCATGCTGTGCGACGCCCTCGCCCAGGAGGGCTACACCGTGCTGGTCGCACGTGACGGCCGGCAGGCCCTGGACCGGCTGGACGTCGTGGTGCCCGATGCCATCTTGCTCGACGGCGTCATGCCGGGGCTCAGCGGCTTCGAGACCTGCCAGCGCATCAAGGCCCATCCGCAGGGCGAGGCCGTGCCCGTCATCTTCATGACCGGGCTGTCCGAGACGGCTGACATCGTGGCGGGCTTCGATGCCGGCGGCGTGGACTACGTCGTCAAGCCCCTGCGCATCGAAGAAGTGCTGGCCCGGCTGAACACCCACGTGCGCAACGCCCGCGCGGCCCGCGAAGCCCGGGCGGCCGTGCAACGCGCCAGCGATGCCTCGTCGGCGTTTTCCGTCGCCGCCGCAGCAGCGTCTGCCGCATCGGCCGAGCGGCTCAGCCACGCGGCCCTCACGCCGCGCGAGACCGAGGTCCTCACCTGGCTGGCGCGCGGCAAGACCAACCGCGACATCGCCGACATCCTGGGCATGAGCCACCGCACCGTCAACAAGCACCTCGAACACATCTTCGAGAAGCTCGGGGTGGAGACCCGCGCCGCCGCAGCGGCCCTGGCCAGCCAGGCCATCCAGGTGTGAGCCTGCGGGGGTCGCGAGGGGGCTGTCACTTGGCGTGATCCGCACGCCACAACATGGGGTTCTTTCCGTAAACCCCGATGGGCGCTGCGCGGTCATGGCTGCAGGATGCGATAGGCTTCGCGTTCGGGTGAAACACCCAGATTTTGAGACAGCCACAGGAGCAGTACATGGCGTCAGCGCACTCGGCAACTTGGCAGGGCCCCCTGCCTGCCGGGACCGTCCCTTACCGGCGCTTCAGCGAATTGATCCTCGTGTCCGTCGCTGGGCACTACGGCTTTGCCTTGGTGTATGGCCTTTGGCTGGGGCAGGGCGCCATCGCGCTGGCCCTGGCGGGGCCGGCCACGCTCGTGCTCGCCCTCTTCCCCTTGGTCAAGAGCCCGTTGGCCGAACGCTGGTTCCGCCCGGCCAGCCACCTGGGCATCTTGCTGAACTTCAGCGGCGTCAACCTCGCTTTGATGTGGATGGGCTTGCACGCCGACACCTGCGTCTGGTGGCTGGTGTGGTGGCCCTTGTTCGTGGCGCTGGTGGTGGGTGCCAACGACGGTTTGGCCTGGCTGGTGCTGACCCTGCTGGCCGGTGCCCTGCACTGGGCCAACGACGCCATGGGCTGGGTGACCCCGCTGATGCGCGCGCAGGACAACCCCTTGATGCTGATGCAAACCGGCTTCCTGGCGCTGGGTGTGGCCTTTGGCGCCGTGGCGCGCCGCGCGCACGACCGCTATGCGGCCCATGGCGCCGACCAGCAGCGCACCATCGGCCTGCAGAACGAAGCCCTGGCGGCCCGCGCCGCATCGCTGGAAAGCACCCTGGCGGCCTTGCAGCAGGCCAACCTCGACCGCACCCGCCTGTTCGCCCAGATCAGCCACGAGGTGCGCAACCCGCTCAATGGCTTGCTCGGCTTCACGCAGCTGCTGCGGCAGTCGCCGCTCACCGAGTTGCAGCTCAGCCATGTGGCGCAGGTCAGCCGCTGTGGCGCGACCATCCACAAAATCATCAGCGACATGCTGGATTTCTCTCGCCTGGAGGTCAACCCGGCCACGCCGGAGGCCAAGCCCTTCGACCCCCAGCAGGTCGTGCGCGAGGTGGTGGAGATGCTCTCCTCTGTGGCGCAGCAAAAGGGTGTGCCCGTCGTGATGGAGTGCCGGGCGCCGATGGCGGCGGTGGGCGACGCCTTGCGCATCCAGCAGGTGCTGCTCAACTTCCTGGGCAATGCCTTGAAGTTCACCACCCAGGGCCAGGTCACGGTGCGCTGCACGACCGTGCCGATGGCCACGGGCCAGGACGCGCTGCACGTCGAGGTGCAGGACTCCGGCATCGGCATCGCGCCCGAGGCGCTCGGTCAGCTCTTCCAGCCCTTCAGCCCCGTGAGCGAGAAAACCATCCGCCAGTACGGTGGCACCGGCCTGGGCCTGGCCATCTGCAAGCGCCTGGTCGATGTCATGCAGGGCCAGATCGGTGTCATGAGCCAGCCGGGCCAAGGCAGCTGCTTCTGGTTCGAGGTGCCGTTGCAATCGGCTTTGCACAGCCCGGCGCTGAGTGACGCAGCCTGAGGCGACATGAGGCGACATGGGGCGGCACGACGGTGCCGCTGGCCGCTCACTGCATGCGCGTGGCCGCACCCAGCATCTCGTGCACGTCGTGCGTCATGACGGCCAGGAAGCCCAGCAGGCCCAGGTAAGCGGTGGCGTAGCTCAGGCGCGTTTCGGCCGAAGCGCGGTAGTAGCCCGCGTTGGCCGGGTCGTCGGCCTGGAAGCGCCAGGCCTTCATCACCTGCGGCGCGGCCAGCACGGCGATCAAGATCAGCATGGGGCTGGGGTTCAACCAGAACAGGCCCAGCAGCACCGGCACGCCGAGCAGCCACAGCCGCGGTGACAGCACGGCCGTGATGCGGCCACCGTCCAGCGGCGACAGCGGGATCAGGTTGAAGAGGTTGAGGAAGAAGCCGCTGTAGGCCACGGCCAGCAGCCAGCGGCCGTCCGCGCCCATGTCGCGCGCCACGAAGTAGCAGGCCAGCGCGCCGAGGGTGCCCACCAGCGGGCCGCCCAGGCCGACGTAGGCCTCGGTCTCGGCGTCGTGCGGCAGCTCCTTGAGCTCGATCCAGGCGCCCACGAAGGGGATGAAGGTGGGCGCACCCACGTTCAGGCCGCGCTGCCTGGCGGCGATGTAGTGGCCCATCTCGTGCACGAACAGCAGTGCGATGAAACCCGCTGCGTAGCGCCACCCGAAGATCAGGCCATAGACCACCAGCGACACCAGCATGCTGCCGCCTGTGAGCAGCAACTTGCTGAACTTGAGGCCGCTGAACAGCAGGAAAAGCAGTTTGACCATGGGGCCTCAGGCTTGTGGTTCTTGCGGCTCTTGGGGTTTGCCGCGTTTGAAAAATCGCTTGAAGGCGGCCCAGCCGCCAAAGGCCGCCAGAGCGATCACCTTGGCGAACTTGGCCAGGAAGCCGGCGGCCAGCGCGAACAGGCCGATCTTCTTGGCCGCCAGCCCGCCCACCAGCGCGGCCAGGCCGTACTCGGCGACCTTGTCGGTCGAGGCGTTGAAGTCGGCGTAGCGCTTGCCTTCGCCAAAGCTCAGCGCCGACAGCAGCACCTGGGCGTGGCGCTTGTCCTGGGCGATGTCTTTCAGGTCGGTGATGAGGTTGAGCGTCACGTAGCCCTCGCGGCCCAGCGCGTAGGTGTTGTAGTTGATGCTGGTGGGCGCATCGGCCGTGGCGCCCTTGTGCCGCACCGACAGCGACCACACCAGGCGGTGCGTGGCGGCGTCGTAGGTGGGCTTTTCCACCCAGCCACCGATGTCCAGCTCCGGGAAGCCCTTCTGGCGGCGGTCCTCGTTGCTGGCTTCCGTGCCTTCTTTCAGGCCTTTGTAGAGCCCATCGACGTCCCAGTGCGCGGCGTCGTCTTCGGGGATGTGCCCCGAGGGCTCATAGCGCGCCACGGCCATCCAGCCTTGTTCATCGGACTGCGGGAAGACCAGGCCCAGCATGCGCTCGTCCGGGTGGTTGCCCATGGCCCGCATCAACTGGCTGGCGGCGGGCTCGGGCACCCACAGGTAGCCTGCGGGCAGCTTGAGCGTGGCCTGGTCGCGCAGGGCGATGTCGGTGGGGCCGGCGATCTGGCTGGCCTTGACAGCACGCAGGGCGGCTTCGGCCTCGGCTTCGCGCTGGGAGGTGGCCGCGGTGGCCGACGTGGCCGGCGTTGCAGGTGCTGTCTGGGCCCAGGCGCGGTCTGGCGCCAAGGCGCCCAGGCCGATGGCGCCCAGCAGGGCGGTGGCCACGGCGATGGCGGCGAGGCCTGCGCGCGGCCGGTGTGATGGGCGCTGTGGGCGTTGTGGGCGCTGTGGGCGTTGTTGGCGGTGGGTCATGGCGAAGCTCCCTGGGGCGGCGGCTTTCCCGTGGCCGGGGCCGCGCTGCTGATTTGGATGTGGGTGCGACAGCCTAGCACCCGCGTCGCAGGAGGGCCTTCGGCCGTTCAGCCGCCGTGCCGTTCAGCCGCCCCAGGTCACCTGGGGCGTGCCGTCGCGGTGCCGAACCACACCTGCGTCCAGCGCCAGGCGGTCTTCCACCAGCCAGCGCACGGCCTGCGGGTAGAGGCGGTGCTCCTGCACCAGCACGCGCTCGGCCAGGGCCTGGGGCGTGTCACCGTTCAGCACGGGCACGGCCGCCTGGGCCACGATGGGGCCGTGGTCGAGCTCGGGCGTGACGAAGTGCACCGTGGCGCCGGCCAGCTTGCAGCCGGCCTCGATGGCGCGCTGGTGCGTGTGCAAGCCGGGGAAGGCCGGCAGAAGGGACGGGTGCACATTGAGCATGCGGCCCTCGAAATGGCGCACGAAGCCCGCGGTGAGGATGCGCATGAAGCCGGCCAGCACCACCACATCGGGCGCAAAGCCATCGACCACCCGCGCCAGCTCGGCGTCGAAGGCTTCGCGGCTGTCGAAGGCCTTGTGGTCCACCACGGCCGTGGCGATGCCCCGCGCGGCGGCAAATTGCAGACCTTCAGCCGAGGCCTTGTTGCTCACGACGGCCGCGATGCGGGCGGGCCAGCTTTCTTGCTGGCAGGCTTGGACGATGGCCTCCATGTTGGAGCCCCGTCCGCTGATCAGGATGACGATGGATTTCATGCGAGCCGAGAGTGTAGTGGCCCTGCCGCCCGGTGCGCCAGCGCAGACCAGGGGGGAGCGCCTAAAATCCACGCCATGAACCAGCGCGTCCTCACCGGCATCACCACCACCGGCACCCCCCACCTCGGCAACTACGTCGGCGCCATCCGCCCGGCCATCGCGGCCAGCCGTGAAGCCGGCGTCGAGAGTTTCTTCTTCCTGGCCGACTACCACGCCCTCATCAAGTGCGACGATCCGGCGCGCATCGCCCGCTCGCGTCTGGAAATCGCCGCCACCTGGCTGGCCGCTGGCCTGGACACCGGCCGCGTCACCTTCTACGCGCAAAGCGACATCCCCGAAATCACCGAGCTCAACTGGCTGCTGACCTGCGTGACGGCCAAGGGCCAGATGAACCGTGCGCACGCCTACAAGGCCTCGGTCGATGCCAACGAGGCCAAGGGCGTCGAGCCCGACGACGGCGTCACCATGGGCCTGTTTTGCTACCCCATCCTGATGGCGGCCGACATCCTGATGTTCAACGCCCACCGCGTGCCCGTGGGCCGCGACCAGGTGCAGCACATCGAGATGGCGCGCGACGTGGCCCAGCGCTTCAACCACCAGTTTGGCGCCGGCCGTGAGCTGTTCGTGCTGCCCGAAGCCGAAATCGAAGAGAGCGTGGCCACCTTGCCCGGCCTGGACGGCCGCAAGATGAGCAAGAGCTACGACAACACCGTGCCCCTGTTCGAGGGCGGCGCCAAGGGCCTGAAGGACGCCATCGCCCGCGTGGTGACCGACTCCCGCCTGCCCGGCGAGCCGAAAGACCCGGACAGCGCCCACCTCGTGACCCTGCACGACGCGTTCGCGGACGCCGCCACCCGCGAGGCCTTCCGCCGCGACCTCGTCGCTGGCCTGGGCTGGGGCGATGCCAAGCAGCGCGTGGTCGATCTGGTCGAAGCGCACGTCGGGCCCATGCGCGCCCACTATGCCGAGCTGATGGCCCACCCGGAACGCATCGAAGACGTGCTGCAGGCCGGTGCGGCCAAGGCCCGCCAGACGGCCACGCCCTTCATCAAGGAACTGCGCCAGGCCGTGGGTTTGCGCACCATGGTGGCCGTGGCCCAGCCACACGCCCCAGCCGCGACAGAGAAGGTCGCCCTGCCGCTCATCAAGCAATACCGAGAGGCCGACGGCCTGTTCTATTTCAAGCTCACCGACGCGCACAACCACCTGCTGCTGCAAAGCACAGGCTTGGCCGATGGCCGCGAGGCCGGCAACTGGGTCAAGCGCCTGAAGGCCGAAGGCGATGCGGCCCTGGCCGAGGCCCCGGTGGCGCGTGCAGAAGGTGTCAGCGCCGAAGCGGTGTCGGCGGCCCTGGCGGCCCTGGTCGAGGCCACGCGGGTGGCCGAGGCCGAGAAAGCCGACAAAGCTGCCAACCAAGCAGCCAAAGCCGCGCAAGCCTGATGCTGCCGTCCAGCACCGCAACTTCCAGCAACGACATGGCCGGCATCCACATCACCGACATCGAATCCGCCATCAATTGGTGGCGCGTTCGATCGCCTTCGCCCGACGGCATCAGCCTGGCCGCCGAGGTGAAAAAGCTCGCCGAAATCTACGCGCTGATGGTCTATTTCCGCGAGACCGAGTGCGACGAAGACACCATGCCGCGCGCCGCCCGCGAGGCCTGGCTGGCCTGGTACGACACCACGCCGGACACCCCCTGCATCGCGATCTGCTCGACCAGCCAGGGTGACGACCTTTGCAAGGGTTGCGGCCGCACCTTCGACGAGGTGCAGCTGTGGCCCGAGATGACGCCCGGCGAGAAGCGCGCCACCTGGCGGCGCATCACCATCGAGTCCAGCGCCTGGCGCTTCAACCGCTACTCGGAGCGTGCCGCCGAACGCCGGGGGCAGCCCGCGGACGCCCCCACAGCAGCCATTGCGGCCACCGCCCACCAGGTTCAGACCGACCGCGGCTGACCCACCTGAGTGGCCGGCTTGCCCGCCACGCGCTGCTTGAGCACCTTCCACAGGAAGGGCACGATGGCGCGCGAGAAGGCCGCCAGGTCGGCCCGTGCGATGCAGGGCAGCTCCGTGCCTTGCTGCCAGCTCGGGTTGCGGCTTTCGAAGAAGCGGATGTCGGCGTCGCGCGCACGCATCTCGTCGGTGATGACGGCCACGTCGGCCTTCAGCCGGTTGGCGTCCTCGCCGAACTCCAGCACCATGGTCTGGCGGTTGAGCTTGCCGGGGAAGAGCGCCTCGCAGTAGTCGATCACGAGGGATTCCAGCTCAGGCTGGGGCACGCCGCGTTGCGGGTGGAACTCGGGGAAGTTGCGCGCCAGCAGCAGGTAGGTTTTGTAGCCCTTGGAGATCAGCAGCCAGTATTGGCGCGAGAACGGCGACTTCAGCGCCTCCAGGAACAGCTTCCAGGCGAAGGCCGTCTGCAGCGAGCGCGAACCCCAGTGCGCCCGCTCGATGATGGTGTCGCCGCTGAACAGGCCCTTGACGGTCTTGCCGCCCAGTTGGAACTTGTACACGCCGAGCGTCGAGAAACCGACGATCTGGTGCGTCTTCTTGTGGCGCACCACGAAGGCGCCTTCCTTGCGGCCCAGGTCGTCGAGGAAGGTGGCCAGCGGGCTGCAGGCGTAGTGGGCCTCGAACAGCGCATGCATGCGGTGCACCTCTTCCACGGTGAGGGTGTGGATTTTTTGGTAGGTGGTGTACAGCATGGCGGGGGGCTCGGGAGTCGCGTTGGGGTGCATCTTCCGGCCCGGCGGGGTGCTGTCGCACAGGGGAAACCTGAACGCTGATCGATATACGCTCAATCAGGGGGTGTTTGAAACGGCGGTTTGTTTCCCATGGAGATAAATCAATCAATCGTTTGAATTGACGATGTCAAGGGGTGAAATGAGCGGTGACGTGAAGGGCGAAATCGGACGGTGCGCGTCGCTGTAGGACTCCCGCGCCGGCTTGCCCTTCAGCGGAGGCATCTCGAAAGCCTTCTCGGGCACGACCTGGTCGGGCAGGTGGTCCAGCAGGTGGCGGATCAGGGTCAGGCGGCCCAGGCGCTGGTCGTTGAAATCCACCAGAGTCCAGGGGGCGTGGGCCGTGTGCGTGGCCTTGAGCATGGCATTGCGTGCCTTGCCGTACTCGGCGTATTTGGTGCGCGCCACCACGTCCACCGGCGAGAGCTTCCAGCGCTTGAGCGGGTCGGCCAGGCGCTCGGCGAAGCGGGCCTCTTGTTCGGCCTGGTCCACCGTCAGCCAGTATTTGAAAACCAGCATGCCGTCGTTGACCAGGGACAGCTCGAACATCGGGGCCTCGCGCAGGAAGCGCTTGTGCTCCTCGCCCGAGCAAAAGCCCATGACCTTCTCGACCCCGGCGCGGTTGTACCAGCTGCGGTCGAACAAGGCGATGTGGCCGCCCGCCGGCAGGTGGGGCACGTAGCGCTGGAAGTACCACTGCGTCATCTCGGTGTCGGAGGGCTTGGGCAGCGCCACGACCTCGCAGCGGCGTGGGTCCAGCGCGCTGGCGATGGCGTGGATGACGCCGCTCTTGCCCGCCGTGTCGCGCCCCTCGAAGATCACCAGCAGGCGCTTGTTCGTGTGGGCCAGCCAGCGCGACACCTGCATCAGCTCCAGCAGCATGGGCTCCAGCGCGGCCTCGTAAGCCTTGCGGCTCAGGCGGGGGCTGCCTTTGTGGGGCTTGGCCTTGCCGGCTTGTGGGCCGTCCTTGCCGCTGTCCTTGTTGTTGACCTTGTTGTCTTGCTTGCCCATGTCGGCCTCCATCGAAAAACCCTCACCGTGGATGCCACCTTACCGCGAACACGGGCGCCAAATCGGGTGAACCGGGCCCAGGGCCTCGATAGAATCGGCACATGACCGACGCCACCGATCCGAACTCCCCCGCCAAGCCCTCCAACTTCCTGCGCGGCATCATCGACCGCGACCTGGCGCAAGGCACCTACGCCAGCCGCCGCTGGGCCGGCTCGCCAGGCGACGCCGCCCACCACGCCGCCGGCGAGCCCGATCCGGCCAAGATCCGCACCCGCTTCCCGCCCGAGCCCAACGGCTACCTGCACGTGGGCCACGCCAAGAGCATCTGCCTGAACTT
>CAIQIL010000243.1 GCA_903871865.1 uncultured Burkholderiales bacterium | reverse complement strand
GGGCGGCGAGGACCTGCTGGCCAAGGTGGAGCATGCGCTCATCGGCCAGACCGTGGGCTTCGAGGCGAACCTGCACCTGGAGCCCGAACACGCTTTCGGCGACTACCACGCCGAGCTGGTGTTTTTCGAGGCGCGCGAGATCTTCCCCGATGCCGTGACCGAGGGCATGCAGTTCGACGGCCCGCCCGAAGGCAGCACCACGCCCGACCTGCCCAAGGACGCCATCTACACCGTCACCGAGGTCTACGAGACCCACGTGGTGCTGGACGGCAACCACCCGCTGGCGGGCATCTCGCTGAACCTGACCTTGCAGGTTTGCGACGTGCGCCCGGCCACGCAAGAGGAAACCGAGCAGGGCTCGGTGGCGCTGTCACCGCTCTCGCTGGGGGGTCACGTGGCGCCCGAAGGCACCACGCTGCACTGAGCACCGCTGGCCCTGCGGGCCCGACGCCTGTCCAGGTCAGACAGAGCCAGGGTCAGCCGCGTCCGGTCGATCCGAAACCGCCCTGACCGCGCTGGCTGGCGTCGTCGAAACCTTCGACCACGCGGAACCTGGCCTGCACCACCGGCACGATGACCATCTGCGCGATGCGCTCCATCGGCTGGATGGTGAAGGGCTGGCTGCCGCGGTTCCAGCAGCTCACCATCAGGGGCCCCTGGTAGTCGGAGTCGATCAAGCCCACCAAGTTGCCCAGCACGATGCCCTGTTTGTGGCCCAGGCCCGAGCTCGGCAGGATCATGTCCGCCAGGCCCGGATCGCCCAGGTGCATGGCCAGGCCGGTGGGGATGAGCTGGGCCTGCCCGGGTGCCAGCACCAGGGCTTCTTCCAGGCAGGCGCGCAGGTCCAGGCCGGCGCTGCCAGGCGTGGCATAGGCCGGCAGGGCATCGGTCATGCGGGGGTCGAGGATGCGGATGTCAACGGTGGTCATGGGGTCGGGATCAGGGTGTGGGATCAGGCGTCAGGCGGCAAGCCGCTGAGCCAGCTCGGCCATGAGCGCACGCGCCAGGGTGAGCTTGTCGGCCTGGCTGCCATCGGCGGGCAAGGGGCGTTCGCTGTGGGCGTCCACCAGCAGGAGGCTGTTGTCGTCGCGGCCAAAGGTGGCGGGCCCGAGGTTGCCCACGATCAGCGGGATGCGCTTGCGCAGCAATTTGGCGCGCGCGTGCGCCAGCAACTGCTCGCTCTCGGCCGCGAAGCCCACGCAGTAAGGCGGCTGGGCCAGCGAGGCCACCGCGGCCAGGATGTCGGGGTTCTCCGTGAGCTCGAAGGTCGGTGCCAGCTTCTTGCCTTCTTTTTTGATCTTGTGCTCGCTCAGGGACGCGGGGCGCCAATCGGCCACCGCGGCCGTGGCCACGAACACATCGTGCTGACCGGCTTGGGGCAGCACGGCGTCGAACATCTGCTGGGCGGTCATCACGTCGATGCGGCGCACGCCACGCGGCGTGGCCAAGTGCACCGGACCGGCCACCAGCGTGACCTGGGCACCCGCCTCGGCCGCCGCCCGCGCGATGGCGAAACCCATCTTGCCGCTGGAGTGGTTGGTGATGCCGCGCACCGGGTCGATGGGCTCGAAGGTCGGGCCGGCCGTGATGAGCAGGCGCTGTCCTGCCAACACCTTGGGCTGGAAAAAGGCCACGAGCTCATCGAGCAGTTCCTGGGGCTCCAGCATGCGGCCGTCGCCCACTTCGCCACAGGCCTGGTCGCCACTGCCCGGGCCCAGCACCACGGCGCCATCGGCCTGCAGTTGCACCACATTGCGCTGCGTGGCCGGGTGTGACCACATCTCGCGGTTCATGGCCGGGGCCACCAGCAAGGCGCAGCGCTCGCGCGGACGCGCCAGGCACAGCAGGCTGAGGAGTTCGTCTGCCCTGCCCTGCACCACGCGCGCGATGAAGTCCGCGCTCGCTGGCGCGATCAGGACCGCATCGGCCTCGCGTCCCAGGTTGATGTGGGCCATGTTGTTGCCCTCGCGGGCATCCCACTGGCTGGTGTACACCGGTCGGCCCGACAGGGCCTGCATCGTGACCGAGGTGATGAAGGCCTCGGCGGCCTCGGTCATGAGCACCTGAACGGTGGCGCCCGCTTTGGTGAGCAGGCGCACGAGTTCGGCCGATTTGTAGCAGGCGATGCCGCCTGAGAGGCCCAGCACGATGTGCCGGCCCAGAAGGTCTGCGCGTTCTGACATGGGCCCGACTCTAGCAGGCCCACGCCCTCATTCAGGCACAGATGCTGGTGCGGTAGGTGCTGGGCGACATGCCCATCCAGCGCTTGAAGGCGAAGGTGAAGGCGCGGCGATCGGAGAAGCCAAGCTCCGCGCTGATGGACTCCATGCTGATCGCGCGGCGGCGCAGCATGATCTGGGCGCGATGGCACTTGGCCTCCGACTGGATGTCCACGTACTTGACGCCATCGGCCTGCAGGCGACGCTGCAGGGTGCGTGGGTGCAGGCCCAGCGCCGCGGCGGTGGCTTCCAGGCCTTCGCGCAACAGCTCCGGGCGACGCTCCAGGGCCCAGCGGACCTCGTCCACGATGTGGCGCTCAGCACCTTCCTGGCTCAGGCGGCGCTCGATGCGCTGGCGCGCTTCGGTCAAGGCTTGAGGCAGCGGGGCATTGAGCGGCTGGTCCAGCCAGCGCCGGTCCATCACCAGCGCGTCGGCGTCCTCGTTGAAGGACACGGGCACGCCGAAGTGCTCGGTGTACTTCTCCGGGTGGGCCGGAGCCGGCCCCGCCATGCGCACCGACAGCAGCACATGGGCACTGTGCGCGGCGCGGCGCAGCAACTGGTTGATGGCGGCCAGCAGCACCTCCCGCACATGGCAGAACTCGCGCGGGTCCTGGCCCGGCACGGTCATCACGACGCGCACATGGGCCTCGGCACCGAACTCGTCCAGGCGCACGTTCATCCAGGGCGTCAGGACTTCGCGGGCCCAGCCAGCGAGTTCCAGGATCTCGCGCAACGTCGTGCACGAGTCCAGGAAAGCATCGAACTCGGCGAAATGCTCGAAGACGAAGTTCTCACCGAGGGCGAAGGGAAAGTGGTGGGTGCGCGCACGCTCCACGCACATCGAAAAAGCCTTGAAGAGGCTGGCAGGTGGCACGCGCAGCGGCACCTGCGGGTCATGCGGGTTGATGCCCACTTCGCGGAGGACGGGGTCGATGGTGAAACCACAAACCGAAGCCGCCTGACGCCAGCTTCCGAGAGCGGGCACAGGGACGGGAGACGAGGACAGCCGAGGTTGCATAGCGGTACGACGAGCCAATATCGATTAACGATCAGCCAAATGGCTGGCTGAGGACTAATCTATGTGACGCAATGACCCCACGCAAGGAACCTTGCGCGCCACAAAGGGCGCGTACACGACACGACCACTCAAATGATGTGCTCGTTGCTACGCATATCGTTTGCTTTGGGGGCCAGGCGTGGTTGCCGCGGCACACCGCGGCACATCGTTAGGACCGCTGCGCTGCCCTAAAACCGCCAGGCGAAAAGCTCAGGCTTGCTGCTCTCGCCAGGCACTCGGGGTCGTGCCGTCCCAGCGCTTGAACGCGGCTGTGAAGGCGCGGCGGTCGGAGAAGCCCAGGCGTGCACTGATGTCGTCGATGGAAACATCGCCCTGGCGCAACCACTGACAGGCCAGGCGGTGGCGCATGCGCGCCTGCACGTGCAGATAGCTGTCGCCCTCGTCCTTCAGGCGCCGCTGCAGGGTGCGCGGGTGCAGGTTGAGGCGGTCGGCCATGTCTTCCACGCCGAGGGCCAGCAGGTTGGGCTCGCGGGTGATGATTTCTTCGATTTCGGCGGCCACGCCCTGACGGCGCGCCTCCTTGCCCAAGCGCTGCTCGGCCAGGAACTGGGCTTGTTCATGCAAGGCGGGGAAGGCGCCTTCCAGCGGCAAATCGAGGATGCGCCGCTCGAACACGAGGGCATCGGCCGACGCGTTGAAGGTCACGGGCACGCCGAAAAAGGGTTCGAAACTGGCGGCGTACTTCGGGGGCGGGCCCTTGACGGTCACGCCCACGAAACCCAAGTCAGAGCCTTGCAGGGTGCGGCCGAACTTGCGGATGCAGGCCAGGATGGCCTCGGTGACCAGGTGCAGGGGCAGGCCGTACAGGGCCACATTGGGCACAGGCACGTCGAAGCCCACGCAGACACGTGCCAGTTCGCCCTCTTCCTTGACGTCCAGCGTCAGCCAGGGCAAGACCATGCGCTTGGCCAGATCGGCCACCCGCAGCGCTTCACGCAGCGTGGGGCTGGTGGTCAGCAGGGTTTCGAACTCGGGCAGGGACTCGAACGCGAAGGTGTCGCCCAGCACGAAGGGAAAGTGCTTCTCTGGCGACAGCGCCACGCACTGCTCCAGCAAAGAGATGAGCTGCAGCGGCGACACGCGGGCGTCTTCCAGGCGGATCAGGTCGATCTTGATGCCCGCCTCTTTGAACAGCGGCTGGACGTTGAATCCGCACTTGGCGCCAGCCTTGATCCAGGCCGAGAGCATGAACAAGGGGATGGGCTTGATGCCCATGGCCTCCAGCATGGCCGCAGGGGGAAGTGGAATGCGCATAAAGAAAATCGGCACACCCAAGACAGGTGTGCCGAAGTCTAACCAACTACAGGGGTGTCACGCAGGAAATTTGCGCGACAGGACTCAGCGCGCCGCGGCCAAATCCGCACGCATCAACTCGCTGGCCTCGACCGGGTCGCTGTGCTTGGCAAAGCCCCGCAGCCACTCCTCGTAGCCGGGCTGCTCGGTCTCCTGCCAGGGGTGATAACCCGGCTTGTAGTACTGGACGTAGTGCTTGTGCAGGGGCGCGGCGAAACCACCGGGCTTGAGCAACCACCAGATGCCCTTGGCGTTGAGTTGGAGGCGCTGGAAGAAGCTGAAACCATCGGCCTTGAGCATGGCGTTGGCGAACTTCAGGATCACGTGCGGGAACATGAAGGTCGCATGGATCAGGGCGCCAATGCGCTTGAAATAGCCGACCTTGGCGTAGTCGATCATGACGTCGTAAGCCACACCCTTGTGCTCGACTTCTTCGATGGCGTGCCAGGCGTACATGGCGCGGACTTTGGGGTGCGCATCGCCCATGATGTCGCGGTCATCGAACATGGCGTGGGCACCCAGGGCCGTGAAGTGCTCCAGCGCGCCGGTGATGGCCAGGGTGTATTCGCGGCTGTGGCGGTTGCGGTACTTGTCGAACAGCAGCTGGTCCAGCCAGCCGATGAGCTTGTCCACCGGCATGCCTTGCTTGCGCAGCACGTTGTTGTACTGCTCATGGACCATGCTGTGCTGGGCTTCCTGGCGGTTGAAGTCCTTGATGTCCTTCAGCAGCTTGGGGTCGTTGATCTGGTCGCGGAAATCACGCACGGTGACCATGAAGAACTTTTCGCCCGGCGGGAAGATCAGGGACATCGCGTCGAAGAAGCGGGTCTTGAACGCGTCGCCGCCGAACCAGTATTTGGGGATGCTGGGGTCGTCGAGACCGAAATCCAGCTTCTCGCGCGGCACGATGGGGTGCTGCTTGTCGGATGCGTTTGCCATGTATCGTCCTCTGTGGGTTGTCTCCAGAATGACGCCATCGTAGGAAGCGCTGGGGTGACGCAACAGGATGTCGCGTGACAGCAAGGCATCGTCAACGACAGCACGGCAGCTGGGAGCCCCGCAGGTTTGCGCTGGATCAAATCCATGAAAAAAGGCTCCCGAAGGAGCCTTTGTGCGCCCGAACCGAACAGGTGTCAAGCCATGGCCATGACGGCGCGCATTTGCTCGCTGGCTTTGACCGGGTCGCGCTCGTTGTGGTCGAAGGCGGCCAGCCACTCGGCGTAGCCAGGCTGGTCGGCTTCGTGCCAAGGGTGGTAGCCAGGCTTGTAGTACTGCGCATAGTGCTTGTGCATCGGGGCCAGCAAGCCACCCGGCTTGAGCAACCACCAGATGCCCTTGACGGTCATCTTCAGGCGCTCGGCACGGCTGAAACCGTCCTGGATCATCAGCTGGCGCTGGATGTGGAAGATCGTGGCAGGGAACATGAAGGTGGAGTGCACCAGGGCGCCCACGCGCTTGAAGTAACCCACCTTGGCGTAGTCCTCCATCACATCGTAGGCCACGCCCTTGTGCTCGACTTCCTCGATGGCGTGCCAGGCGTACATGGCGCGCACGCGGTGGTCGGCGTCCTTCATGACGTCGCGCTTGTCAAAGAGGCTGTGCGCGAAGATGGAGGTGAAGTGCTCCAGGGCCGAGGTGATGGCCAAGGTGT
>CAIQIL010000242.1 GCA_903871865.1 uncultured Burkholderiales bacterium | reverse complement strand
TGCTTGTAAGGCACCTGCATCTGCTGCAACTGGGCCAGGATGGCACCGCCGTCCTTGTCAGACAGGTTGGTGTAGAGCACGCGGTAGTCGCCCTCACGGCCCCACAGCAACATGGCCGCGAAGATCATGAAGATGGCCGCGATACCGCCAGCCAACATCAGCTTGCGCTGCATGGGCAAAGCCATGACGCGCTGCGCGAAACCGGGCGGCGTGGCGTCGATCACCTGGCTGGCAGATGAGACGACGGCGGCAGAGGTGGTGGGTGCGACAGTGACTTCCATGGGCGGGCAGTTGGTTGAGCCGCGCATCGATACAGACGATGCCGCAATCCAGCTTCAACGGAGTCAATGTTCGCAGTCCGGTCGGGCAAAAGTGCCGGGAACAGCGAGCCATTTGCCGACCTCTTCGCAGCATCGGCGCCCAGGAAAATGCCTAGAGTGGCAACTGTGGTGATCTGAACCACGCCCTGTCGGACTTATCGGCACCATGGACCTCAAACTCAAGCCCTTTGATTTCGCCCAGGCAGCCACCCGTGCTGGCATGGCCGACGTCGCCCGGCGCGTCGAGGCCAAAACCCGAACAGACGCCACAGGCGGCAGCACCGGCGTGCAAGGCGCCAGCTTCCAGAACGCCTTCAGCGGCGCCCTGCAGTCGATCAGTGCCGCCCAGACCAAGGCCAGCGCCTTGCAACGTGAGGTGCAGTTCGACAACCCCACGGTCAGCCTCGAAGAAACCATGATCGCCATGCAGAAGGCGCAACTGGGCTTCCAATCGGCCGTGCAAGTGCGCAACAAGCTGGTCCAGGCGTACACCGATATCATGAACATGCAGGTGTGAGGTCGCGCGTGGCGGCTTGACCTGCCACGCCAACACCTCACACACCATGACCCACACCCCCACCCCTGCTGCGGGAACACTGCCCCTGCGGCAGATGCTGATCTGCGGCGCCCTCATCGTGACGCTGTCCATGGGCATCCGCCACAGCTTCGGCCTGTGGTTGCAGCCCATCACGATGGCCCACGGCTGGACCCGCGAGGACTACTCCGTGGCCATGGCCGTGCAGAACCTGGTGTGGGGCGCGGCCGGCCCCTTTGTGGGCTGGTGGGCTGATCGCAGCGGGGCTTTTCGCGTGCTCTGGCTGGGCGCCCTGCTCTACGCGCTGGGCCTGTTCGGCATGGCCACCACCAACCACCACCTGAGCTTCGTGCTGACCTGCGGCGTCACCATCGGCCTGGCGCAGGCGTGCAGCACCTACGCGGTCATCTACGGCGTCGTCGGCCGCAACATCGACGCCTCGCAACGGTCCTGGGCCATGGGCATCACCGCGGCGGCCGGCTCCTTCGGGCAATTCCTGATGGTGCCGCTGGCCAGCACCCTGATCCACAAGCTGGACTGGTCGCCGGCCTTGAGCAGCCTCTCCTTCGCCGCCCTGCTGATCGGGCCGCTGGCCTTTGGTTTGCGGGAAGCGCGCCGCCAGGCCCCTGCCGCAGTGCCATCACAGCACGGCAAGACCGCCGCCCTGCTGGACGGCACCCCGGTGTCGGCCGGCGCAGCGCTGAAGGAAGCCTTCGGCCACCGCGACTACCTGCTGCTGACCGCCGGCTACTTCGTCTGCGGCTTCCAGCTGGCCTTCATCGGCGTGCACCTGCCCAGCTACCTGCGCGACCACCAGCTCGACCCGCAGGTCGCCACGACGGCGCTGGCGCTCATCGGCCTGTTCAACGTGTTTGGCACCTACGCGGCCGGCACCTTGGGCCAGCGCATCCGCAAGACCTGGATCTTGTCCTTCATCTACGCCATGCGTGGCCTGGCCATGATCGCCTTCGTTTTCACGCCCCCCACCCCGCTGAGCGTCGGCCTGTTCGCCGCCACCATGGGCGCGCTGTGGCTGTCCACCGTGCCGCCCACCAACGCGGTGGTGGCGCAGATGCTGGGTGTCAAGCACCTGTCCATGCTGGGCGGCATCGTCTTCTTTTCCAATCAGATCGGATCTTTCATGGGCGTGTGGCTGGCCGGCAGGCTCTACGATGCCACCGGCAGCTACCAGGTGGTCTGGTGGATCGCCATCGTGCTGGCCTTCGCCGCGGCGCTGATCAACCTGCCCATCCGTGAGCAGCTGCAGCCGGCGCGCAGGCTGGTGAGCGCGTGATGGGCCGCATGGGCCAGCGCCCCCGCCTCGCCACGCTGCTGGCCTGGC
Source organism: uncultured Burkholderiales bacterium (assembly GCA_903871865.1). Taxonomy (GTDB): domain Bacteria; phylum Pseudomonadota; class Gammaproteobacteria; order Burkholderiales; family Burkholderiaceae_C; genus Aquabacterium. The sequence continues at coordinate 513 of CAIQIL010000242.1, read as the reverse complement.
TGGTCGCTGGCGCACTGCTGCTGGTCGTTTTCCTTTGGTACCTCAGCCCGCACCTCGTTGTCGAGATGGCCGGGCGTCTGTGGAGTTGCATCTGACATGAGCGTGGTCATCATCACCGGGGCGTCCGACGGCATCGGCGCCGAACTGGCGCGCCAACTGGCGCAAACGCAAGGCTCGAAACTCACCCTGGTGCTGGCCGCGCGCAGCGCCGACAAACTCGAAGCCGTGGCGCAGCAGTGTCGCCAGCACGGCGCCCGCGTCAAGGTGCGTCCCACCGACGTCGGCATCGAGGCCGACTGCCGCGGCCTGGTCCAGGACACCGTGGAAGCCTTCGGCCAGATCGACACCCTGGTCAACAACGCCGGCATGTCGGCCCACGCCCTGCTGGAAGAGGTCACCGACCTGGCTTGGTACGAGCAGCTCATGCGCATCAACCTTTGGGGCAGCGTGTGGTGCACCCACGCCGCGCTGCCGCACCTGAAAGCCAGCAAGGGGCGCATCGTGGCCGTCTCC
>CAIQIL010000241.1 GCA_903871865.1 uncultured Burkholderiales bacterium | reverse complement strand
GGCGCCGACATGAGCACCAAGCTCAAGCTGATGGGCGTGGACGTGGCCAGCATCGGCGACGCCCAGGGCAAGACGCCGAACTGCCGCAGCTACCAGTACGTGGACGAGGTCAAGCAGGTCTACAAGAAGATCGTGGTCAGCGCCGATGGCAAGCAGCTGCTGGGCGCCGTGCTGGTGGGCAATGCCGACGAGTACGGCACGCTGCTGCAGATGGCGCTCAATGGCATCACCCTGCCCGAAAGCCCTGAGTTCCTGATCCTGCCCAGCAGCGATGGCAAGGCCAAGCCTGGCCTGGGCGTGGACGCCCTGCCCGACACCGCCCAGATCTGCTCGTGCAACAACGTCAGCAAGGGCCAGATCGGTGCGGCGGTGGGCAACGGCGTCTGCACCATCGGCGAGATGAAGGCCTGCACCAAGGCCGGCGCCACCTGCGGCGGCTGCGTGCCCCTGGTGACGCAGGTGATGAAGGCCGAGATGGCCAAGCGCGGCATGGCCGTCAACAACCACCTGTGCGAGCACTTCGCCTACTCGCGCCAGGAGCTCTACCACCTGGTGCGCGTCGGTCAGGTCAAGACCTTCGACGAGTTGCTGGCCAAGCACGGCAAGGGCCTGGGCTGTGACGTCTGCAAGCCGACCGCCGCCAGCATCCTGGCCTCCGTGTGGAACGAGTTCGTGCTCAAGAAGGACCTGGCCAGCCTGCAAGACAGCAACGACTACTACCTGGGCAACATCCAGAAAGACGGCAGCTACTCGGTGGTGCCGCGCATGGCCGGTGGCGAGGTCACGCCCGATGGCCTGATCGCTGTGGGCCAGGTCGCCAAGAAGTACGGCCTGTACACCAAGGTGACGGGCGGCCAGCGCGTGGACCTGTTCGGTGCGCGCGTGGAGCAACTGCCCTTCATCTGGGAAGAGCTGATCGCCGCGGGCTTCGAGTCGGGCCATGCCTATGGCAAGTCGCTGCGCACGGTGAAGTCCTGCGTGGGCTCGACCTGGTGCCGCTATGGCGTGGGCGATTCGGTCGGCCTGGCCATCGCGCTGGAGAACCGCTACAAGGGCCTGCGCGCGCCGCACAAGATCAAGTTCGGTGTGTCGGGCTGCACCCGCGAATGCGCCGAAGCCCAGGGCAAGGACATCGGCATCATCGCCACAGAGAAGGGCTGGAACCTGTACGTGTGCGGCAACGGCGGCATGAAGCCCCGCCACGCCGAGCTGTTCGCCTCCGACCTGGGCCAGGAAGAGCTGGTGCGCCTGATCGACCGCGTGCTGATGTTCTACGTGCGCACCGCCGACCGCCTGCAGCGCACCAGCACCTGGCGCGACAACCTCGAAGGCGGCCTGGCCTACCTGCAGGACGTGATCCTGAACGACAGCCTGGGACTGTGCGCCGAGCTGGAAGCGCAGATGCAGCACGTGGTGGACACCTACCAGTGCGAATGGAAGACGGCCGTGACCGACCCCGAGGTGCGCAAGCGCTTCCGCAGCTTCGTCAACAGCGAGCAGGTCGATGAGACCGTGGTGTTCGTGAAAGAGCGCGGCCAGATCCGGCCCGCCTTCGCCGAAGAGCGCGAGCTGGCTTCGACCAGCGCGCTGGACGCCTGAACCCCGCCTGCAACGCACCGACGAGTTTGACCCATGCCCCAAGTGATCGACACCCTCACCCCGGCAGCCAACGCCGCCGCCACCCTGGTCTGCCCCGCCGCCGACATCGTGCCCAACACCGGCGTGTGCGCCCTGGTGGGCGGCCGCCACATCGCGGTCTTCCGTGTGGTGGATGCCACCGGCCAGGACCTCTTCTACGCCATCGACAACATCGACCCCAAGAATGGCGCCAGCGTGCTGTCGCGTGGGTTGATCGGCAACCTTGGCGACCAGGTTGTCGTGGCCTCGCCGCTCTACAAGCACCACTTCGTGCTGGCCACGGGCGCGTGCACCGAGAACCCCGAGTGGTCGGTGCAGGCCCACCCCGTCGAGGTGCGCGAGGGCCAGGTCTGGGTGTCGCTGGCACGAGCATGAGCATGAGCATCCCCATCCACCCGGTTGTGGCGCAGACCCGCTCGACCTGCCCGTACTGCGGCACGGGCTGCGGTGTGCTCATCGACGCGGTGGGCGAGCAGATCGTCGGCGTGCAGGGCGACCCGGAGCACCCGGCCAACTTTGGCCGCCTGTGCACCAAGGGCAGCACCCTGCACCTGACGGCCGCCGCCAGCGTGACGCAGCAAGCACGCCTGCTGCGCCCCCTGCACCGCGCGCAGCGGGGCGGCGAGGCGCAAGCCATCGGCTGGGACGCGGCCATGGCGATGGCGGCCAAGCGTTTCGCCGACGTCATCCGCAGGCATGGCCCGCAGGCCGTGGGCTTTTACGGCTCGGGCCAGTTGCTGACCGAAGACTATTGCGTGCTCAACAAGCTGGTCAAAGGCCTGCTGGGCACCAACAACCTGGACACCAATTCGCGCCTGTGCATGAGCAGCGCGGTGGCTGGCTACAAGGCCACGCTGGGCAGCGACGCCCCGCCCGCCTGCTACGAAGACTTCGACCACGCCGAGACCCTGTTCATCGTCGGCGCCAACACGGCCTGGGCCCACCCCATCCTGTTCCGCCGCATCGAGGACGCGCGTGCCGCCCGCCCCAGCCAGAAGCTGATCGTGGCCGACCCGCGCCGCACCGAAACGGCCGACATGGCCGACCTCTACCTGCCCATCCGCCCGGGCAGCGACGTGGCCCTGTTCCACGGCCTGCTGCACGTGATGCTGGCCGAAGGCCTGGTGGACCACGGCTACATCGCCCGCCACACCCAGGGCTTCGAGGCCTTGCAGGCCGTGGTGGCCGCACACACGCCCGCCGCCGTGACCGAGACCTGCGGCATCCCCGTGGCCGACCTGCTGCAGGCCGCCCGCTGGATGGGCGGGCACACGCCAACGCTGTCGCTGTACTGCCAGGGCCTCAACCAGAGCAGCCGCGGCACCGACAAGAACGCCGCCCTCATCAACCTGCACCTGGCCACCGGCCAGATCGGCCTGCCCGGCGCCGGCCCCTTCTCCCTGACCGGCCAGCCCAATGCCATGGGCGGTCGCGAGGTGGGCGGCATGGCCAATCTGCTGAGCGCCCACCGCGATCTGGGCAATGCCCAGCACCGCGAAGAGGTGGCAG
>CAIQIL010000240.1 GCA_903871865.1 uncultured Burkholderiales bacterium | reverse complement strand
TCCAGGAGATCGAGGTGGCCTTCCCCGCGGCCTCGGACACCGATTTCAACTTCGTGCGCAAGCTCATCGACGAGGACCTCATCCCCGAGGGCGTGACCATCGAGGTGCTGACCCAGGCACGCGAGCACCTGATCCGCCGCACGATGGACTCGGTGCGGGGCGCCAAGAAGGCCATCGTCCACGTCTACAACGCCACGTCCAAGCCCTTCCGCGACATCGTGTTCAACATGAGCCGCGACGAGGTGCGCGAGATGGCCGTGGCCGGCGTCAAGCTGGTGCGCGAGATCGCGGCGACCATGCCGGAAACCGAGATTCAGCTGGAGTACAGCCCCGAGACCTTCACCGGCACCGAGCTCGATTTCGCTTTGGAGGTGTGCGATGCCGTCACCGCCGCCTGGGGCGCCACACCGCAGCGCAAGGTCATCCTCAACCTGCCGACCACGGTGGAGCTGACCACGCCCAATGTGTATGCCGACCAGATCGAGTGGATGCACCGCCACCTGGCCCGCCGCGACAGCGTCATCCTCAGCCTGCACCCGCAAAACGACCGTGGCACGGCAGTCGCCGCCGCCGAGCAGGGCCTGATGGCCGGCGCCGACCGGGTGGAGGGCTGCCTCTTCGGCAATGGCGAGCGCACGGGCAACGTGGACATCGTCACCCTGGCCATGAACCTGTACACCCAGGGCGTGCACCCGGGCCTGGACTTCTCCGACATCAATGCCGTGGTGCGCACGGCCGAGCATTGCACGCAGCTGCCCGTTCACCCTCGTCACCCTTACGCGGGTGACCTGGTCTTCACCGCCTTCTCCGGCTCCCACCAGGACGCCATCAAGAAGGGATTCGCCGCTCAAAAAGTGGGCGAGCGGTGGAACGTGCCCTACCTGCCCATCGACCCGGCCGACCTCGGCCGCAGCTACGACTCGGTCATCCGCGTCAACAGCCAGTCCGGCAAGGGCGGTGTGGCCTACCTGCTGGAGACCGACTTCGGCGTGGTGATGCCGCGGCGCATGCAGATCGAGTTCTCGGCCGTGGTGCAGCAGGTCACCGACACGCAAGGCGGCGAGCTGAGTTCGGCCGACATCTGGCGCATCTTCAGCGACACCTATGTGGCCCCCGCCGCCGCGGGTGCGCAGGCCGTCGCCTACCTGGGCCACCACCTGGCCGAGCAGGACGGCGGCCAGACGGTGGCGCTGACCGTGGCCATCGACGGGCAGGAACGCGTGCTGACCGGGCACGGCAACGGCCCCATCCATGCGGCGGTGCAGGCGTTCGCCTCGGCAGGCATCGCGGTGGAGGTGCACCACTACGAGGAGCGCTCGATGGTGTCCCCGCAGGGCCAGGACGACAGCGGTGGCAGCGCCCGGGCCTGCGCCATCGTCGAGGTGGGTTGCGGCGGGCGTGCGACCCATGGCGTGGGCGTGGACGCCAACATCGTGACGGCGTCCATCCGCGCCCTGTGCAGCGGCGTGGACCGGGCGCGCCGCGCGGGCTGACCGGCCTCCAACACAAAATTTCTGACAGGCCCACCCCATTGCCGCTGAAAGCGGCACCGATGCCCCCAAAAGGGGCGCGCGTGCCGCAAAAAGCGGCAGCGGACTCGCTTTTCGCGACAGCGCACGCGCTTTTCACGACACGCGTGCCGCTTCAAGGGGCGCGTGACGCGCTTTTCACGACAACGTTGCCCCAAAAATGGGCGTGTGAGCCGCTTGGCGTGGCACGGGTGTCGCTTTTCGCGACAAGCTCCCCGCTTTTGGCGACACGCGTGCCCCTTTTTGGGGCGAGGATGGCACTTGGCGCGGCATGCCCGGGGGCAGGGCCGCCGAGCGTGGGCGCCTGGCCGGTTCGGCCATTCGGCTGGGCTGCCTGTCCGTGACTTTTTCACGATGACCAAGCTGCGTCACGGGCGCGCCTCGCTCACGTTGTGGCGCGAACGGCCGAAAACGTTTGCAGCATCTCTCCGCGCCTTGGTCGCCCTGGGGTGGGTGCGACTCGTCCATGCACACACAGCTAGGGGCATCCTCGCCATCAAGGAACGGCCGACATGAGCAAGGCAGACCCCACCATGAAAGTTTCCACCCGCCTGGCCCTGGGCTTTGCCACCGTGGCGGCCCTGGGCGTGGGCATCGTCGCCTACGCCGCTCACGCCCTGAACGACCTCGACCGCCACGTGGACGAACTCGCCACCAACCGCATGGTGAAGGTGGCCCAGTTCGGCGAGGTGCACGAGAACATGCAGAGCATCGGCCGCTTTGCCCGCAACATCATCATCCAGCCCGAGCCAGCCTTCGTGGCCGAGGAAAAGAAGAAGATCGCCGAGCTGCGTGACAAGAACAGGGCCCTCCTGGCCGAGCTCGACAAGGTGATCGTGCTGCCCAAAGGCCGGGAGCTGTTCAAGGTGATCAACGACAACCGGGTCGCCTACAACGCCGGCCTGGACCGCGCGATGGACTTGGCCATCCAGGGCGACAAGGAGGGCGCCAGCAAGGTGCTGTTCACGGAGACGCGCCAGTTGCAAGACGTGGTGTTCAAGGCGGTGGACGCGTCGCGCCACATGCAGCAGGACATCGCCGACGACCTGGTCAAGAGCAGCAAGGCCTCGGCCACTTTCAGCGTCTGGCTGATGAGCGGCCTGGCCCTGCTGATGGCGGCCGTGGGTGCGGGTGTGGCCTGGATGATCGGCCGCAACCTGCGCGCGTCGCTGGGTGCCGAGCCGGGCGAGCTGAGCGAGGCCGTGGCCCGCGTGGCCGATGGCGACCTCGGCCAGCCGCTCCTGGTGGCCTCCGGTGACACCGCCAGCGTGCTGGCCAATGTGGCGCGCATGCAGGCCAGCCTGTCCAAGGTGGTGGCCCACGTGCGGGAGAACTCCGAGAGCGTGGCCACGGCCAGCGCTCAGATTTCGCAAGGCAATGCCGACCTGAGCCAGCGCACCGAAGAGCAGGCCAGCGCG